>VGIR01000004.1 GCA_016867815.1 candidate division WOR-3 bacterium
CCTGCAATAGCTCCAAGGCATCCTCCTGATCCAGCGAAGCCAGCACCTGCCTGCCTGCCGACCTGACGTTCCGACTTGCAGCCGACGACCATCTCCGGTACTTTCTCACAGCGGTTCTCCTTTCATAACATTCAAACAACCCAGATGCTACCATCCGGGCAGGGGAACCGCTACTGATTTTCAACTAAGACAGGGACATCCTCCCGCACTCATCCGGGGCAAAGTAGGGCTCAACTATCATGACGTAGCTGCGGGCGTTCTTCATTATGGGAGCAAGGGCCTTGGAAATGGCATCCGGCGTCCTCTCGACCAAACAATCTGTGCTCACTGACCATAGATCGTCCTCCTCACAGAGGGAGTCGGCGAGCAGAATGTCAGGATTGTCTCGCGGGTTGGCCTTCGCGAGAATTGCCTGAAATGCCTTCACTTCGTGCTGGGCTTCAGCCTTCTCAAGCCAAGTTCCCTGTCCGTCGTAGGACCGGCCTTCTCCGCGCCACATCCTGTGCTTGAGCTTGCCCAAGAGAATCTCGATCCGAGGCCCACTTCGGCGCCCCGCTGGATGGAGTTCGTAGATGCGGCGTGTCCAATCATTGGGGAACCTCGCTATCAGACGCCCGGTATTCGCACCAAAGCAGTCAACGTATCTGAGCAAGGCGTCTTCAGTCCTTAGCACCTCAGGGTCGACAGCGAATTCGTGGAGCATGTCCGCCTAGAAGAGCTCGGCCGCCCGTTCGGCAAAGAAACCACCGGGCCAATCCACTGCAAGGTCGCCGTCAGGCGTTAGCGGCATTTCGCGAACGACGCTCCCTTCGTTTGTCGGTTCGACGTAGACGACCTGCACGTCCTTCGTCGTAACACGAATGGCGCCCTTGCCATCAGTCGTTTCGCGGATTCGACGTAGGATACGCAGGAGCAGATGCTCGCTGTGAGTCTCGACTATGAACGTATTCTCGCGTTCGCTCAGCGCCGCCTTGATGAACACGTCGCCAAGCTCGGCCTGCAGTGCCGGGTGCAGGTGTATCTCCGGCTGCTCAATGACGATGGTCGCACCCCTAGAACCATAGGCCTCCGCGAGAACCGGCAGAACTTGGCTTATCCCCACTCCGATATCCCGATGGCTCACCAGAGTACCTGTGCGCTCGTCCGTCAGCTGCAGTTCGATGGCCGCCGGACCCTTCTCTCGTAGTCGCTCCAGCGCAAGACGGATCTCAACTGGATCGTGATTCTGCGCCGAGAGTACCCGGGCGAGCGGCTCTACATCGTAGTAGGGATGCGCCTCAAGCCTGAACGGGGTCTGTAGCAGCCCTGAGCCAAGCCAGCGGTTCACAGCCTCGCGCACTTCTGAGTCAGTCCTGACTACGTCCCACGCAGATGCGCCGGAGGAATGGTAGTTCGGGTCATACTCGCCATAAGTGATCAACCGCCTCGGAGGGTAGGCACGGAACGGGCCCAGGTACCGCATGCTGCCAAAGCCGCCAGCTATTCGCGCGTGCAGGTTTCTCACCATATCGTTCAGCTCTGCAAAGGGCACAGCCGGGATCCAATGCTCGGCAGTCTTCCGCAGGCTACAGATGTGCTGACGATAGGCTTCGTGGGACTCGGTTTCCTCACTCCAACTCAACGGGCCATCGCGACGCTCCTCGTAGTCAACGTCAGTGATGCCTCGTTCCTGTTTCCATTCTTCCCACGTCACGTACCCCGGCAGCTCTCTGTCATCAGTCTGCAGAGTCGCTGTCAATTCACCGGCCGACTCCTGGCGGACCTTCACGGCGTCCCCGTCCTCACCGTGTAGCCGCTGTGCAACAAGCCCGGGGCACTTGGCGGCGATGCCGGTTACCTCAAACCACGGCCAGAAGTAGTCAGCCTCCATCTCCGCATAGACCTTATCGTCTCCGGCCAAAGGGTAGTTCCCAGAGTCGGGGGTCTCCTCCTCAGTGAACACGTGGAGCTTCTCGGCTGCGCGCGTCCCGATTTGGGTCAACGCCAAGGGGGCATCGGAGCTCTCCCTGGTCAGCCGGATGCGTCCGCCTTCACTTTCAAGTGTGTATTCGCGGACGTACGGCTTCTTGTCGAATGCGAGTCGGACGCACACATTCCAGTCGTTGTCCAACAAGTGGCTCGCCTCGTCGGGCAGCGGCGGTTTCGCGAGCCGGAAGCCGAGCTCAACGTCGGCGTTCACGTCCCGCCTGAAAACGTACTGACGAAACCCGCCGAGGTCGACGTTGTCTCCGCCTATCTGAGTCGTGTGGGCGTCGAGGTTCTCCCTCGTGACGCCCTCATGGGCGAGTAGCAGCGCGTGTATGAGGCTGGACTTCCCGCCGCTGTTCGGCCCGAAGACCAGCGTGATGGGCTTGATAGGCAACCTCTGCGTGTCCCTGAATGCCTTGAACCCTCCAACCCGAAATTCCGTCAAGAACACGTGTACCTCCTCATGCGCCTCATCGTCTTATGTGACAGAGCACAGCAGCACAGGCCACAACCGGATCGATCCTGGACAAGCCGAACAATGCAGTCCATCCTCGTACACCCGAACAACCGGAGGCTGCAGTACTCGTGCTGGATTATGGGTGATACCGAGACGGAGTCAAGCCGAGAGCGGCTGCGTGACTACTACCGGAAAGCAGAGTGGAGGGCGGACGCGATGACGGGGATTTCATCGCGGTGGAGGGCGCGGAAGTCGAGTAGGTACTCGTCCTACTCGACCCTCCGAACACCGGCGGCCGATGGGGACAGCTGGCCTCTGGTCGCTAGCGGCTCAATCCCCGATACAGCGTGCCTTTGCGCACGCCCAGCCATTCCAGCGCTCCGTCGTCCCGGAAGACCGGACCGCCGTGGATGACGTCATGCTCCGGTCCGGGCCGTCCGTCGATGATTACGAACTCCTTCTTGCCCTCCCGGGCCCAGTGCGCCGTACGCCGGCTGTCCGGGCTGAACGCGAACCGGTCCAGGCCGGGATAGGCCGGCCCGGGAACGCCGTCGATCACGACCCGGCGCTTGCCGCCGCTGTCCGCCTGGTAGGCCACGCGCCGGCTGTCCGGGCTGAAAACCATACTGCCCCAAGCGATCTCGTCGTACTTCGGTCCAGCCTGGCCATCCACCATCGCGAACTGCCCCGTGGCAGTCTTCACTCCGTAAGCCACGCGCCGGCTGTCCGGGCTGAAGACGCACCAGTCCCATACGTCCTCGTGCGCCGGGCCGGGCACGCCGTCGGTTACCAGGAACGCCTGCTCGCCCTGCAGCGCGAAGTAGACCACGCGACGGCCATCCGGGCTGAACGAGAGCCCGTCGATGAAGTCGTACGCCGGCCCGGGATTCCCGTCGACCACCGCACGCTGCTGCTGGCCATCTAGGACGGCGTAGGCGACTCGCCCGCCCTGCGGGCTGAAGACCGGCGTTGAGACCTGCGCGTATTCCGGCCCGGCCAGCGTGTCAACCACCACGAGCCGCTTTGCGCCCTGGCGCGCCTGGTAGGCTGCGCGGGCCCCGTCCGGGCTGAATGCCAGACCCTCGATGAAGTAATACTCCCGACCGGCCTTGCCGTCGAGTACGACCCGCTGTTCCCCGACGTCGCCCGCAGCGTAGGCCAGCCGCCCGCCCACCGGGCTGAAAAGAAGCGGCCCAATGACCTCGTACTCCGCCCCGGGCAGGCTGTCGACCACGACCAGGTGCTTGTCACCCCGGCGCGCCTTGTACGCTACGTGCCGGCTGTCGGCACTGAACCGCTGATCGCTAATCTCGTCGTAGTCCGGGCCGGGCTTGCCGTCCACGACCAGGAACTGCCTGCCTTCGCGGCTCGCCCTGTACGCCACGCGTCGGCTGTCCGGGCTGAACAACGGCGCCGCACCCGCATCGTAGTCGTATTCCGGACCAGCAATGCCGTCGACCACGACCCGCTGTTTCTCTTGGTCGAGAGCAACCCAGGCAATGCGCCGGCTGTCTGGGCTGAAAACCGTGAACAGCTCGCCCACGGCGCCGCACTTCGGCCCGGGCATGCCGTCCAGCACCACGCGCTGGCCATCACCGTCCTGCACGATACCCGCCACGTGCTTTCCGTCCTGGCTGAACGTGACCGTGAACGCGTAGACGTCGTCATACGCGGCCCCTGGCCGGCCGTCGATCACCAGGAATGCCTTGTTGTTCTTGATCCCGGTGAAGCAGAACCGCGCGCCATTCGGGCTGAACACCAGATTGTTTTCGCGAACCGCATCCCACGTCCCGGGCAGCAGCTTGCCGTCGAGCCAGACGCTGTAACCGGAGTCGTCCGCTACGACGCAGGCAGCATGCAGTCCGTCCGCGCTGTAGGTGAAATCCTCGACCGGGTTCGGCAGCGCGCCGAGTACGGTCTCGGTCACGCTGCCCACCGCCTGCGCGCCGAGTGCCAGCGGTAACAGGCTGGCTATCAGGACTGTGAATCGGACCAGTTTCATTTCATGTCTCCCTAGTTTGGCGTCATCGTCCTGGCGGCAGTCGCACCCGGAACAGCGAATCACTGCGCACCGCGAGCCACTCGAGCGCGCCGTCGGCACGGAACTCGGGGCCGCCCAGCAGCCGGTCATACTCCGCGCCGGGCAGGCCATCGACCACGACCAGCGCCCGGTAGCCCCGGCCCGCCCGAAAGGCAAAGCGCCGGCTGTCTGGGCTGAAGACCGGCCGCGCGGCATCGTTGTACACCGTCCCGGGTTTGCCGTCGAGCACGGCGAACCAGCGGTCGACCGAGTCGTTGGCGCAATAGGCCAGATGCCGGCTGTCCGGGCTGAAGATAACGCTCTCATCCCGGATATCGTAGTACTCCGCGCCGGGCAGGCTGTCATCAATCACCCGGGTCCGGTCGTTCTGCCAGGCAAGGACGGCCATGCGCCGGCTGTCCGGGCTGAAGACAGCCGGCTCGACACCGTCGTATGCCGGCCCGGGCACGCCGTCGCGCACCGTGAAAACCTTGTCTCCCTGCCGGGCCCGGTAGGCCAAGCTGCGGCTGTCCGGGCTGAACACCAAGTAATGCGCGTCCGCGTATTCCGGACCTTCCCGGCCGTCGACCACGACCCGGTACTGCTCGCCCCGGCGGGCGCAGTAGGCCATGCGCCGGCTGTCCGGGCTGAAGACCGGGCCGTCGGTGATCTCGTCGTACGCCGAACCGGGAGCAGTATCCTGCACAACAAACCACTTGTCGCCCCGGCGGGCCGAGTAAGCGAAGCTCCGGCCGTCCGGGCTGAAAACCGCCCCTTCCCGGCCGAGCGCGTCATACGCCGGCCCGGGCACCGAATCGACCACAATGAACTTTGCTTCGTCCTGCTCGGCGGAAAAGGCCAGGCGTCGGCTGTCCGGGCTGAAGACCAGTTCCCGGACACTCGTGTACTCCGGCCCGACCCGGCCGTCAATTACCACACGCCGGGCGCCTCTTTGCCAGAGGATGTACGCCGCGCGCCGGCTGTCCGGGCTGAAGATGAGCCCCCAGGCACCGTAGCCGCGCGGCCCGGCGACGCCGTCAATCACCATCCACTGCCAGCTGCTGTCCCGCGCCGCGTAGCCGGTGCGCCGGCTGTCCGGGCTGAAGATCTGGTCGCCCAGCTCAATCTCATCGCATACCGGTCCGGGCCGGCCGTCGATCACGGCAAACGCCTTGCCGCCCTTCATGGCAATGTAAAGAGTATGTTGTCCGTCCGGGCTGAACGCGAGTTCACCGATCCAGATCGAATCATAGATCCCGGCCTGCACTTTGCCGTCAAACCAGGCGCTCTGGCCGGAGTCGACCGCGACCACGCCTGCCGCGTGGCGCAGGTCCCGGCTGCGGACAATCTGGCCGACCAGCGCCGGAACCGGGCCGAGGAACTTCTCGGTCGCCTTCCCGGCCGGCCGCGCCCAGGTCAGAAAAGGGAGAAGACCGACGATCAACGCGCCGCGCAGACGAGGTCTCAAAGTCGATTCCTTTCGCATACATGTTCTTCCGAAGATCACACCGCATATTGTAGCAGGAAGGTAGAGCACTGTCAGGCGAAAACAGCCGCCGAGACTCCGCACTTGAGCCCACCACCAGGTCGGTGACCAGACCAGATCGGGAGTCAGAATCCTGCAGGTGGCCGAGCAACAGAACGGACGCAGGCTAGTGCTGGAATGCGGACTGGAGGGCGGCGGCGATGATGGGAATCTCATCCTGGCGGAGGGTCCGGAAATCGAGCAGGTATTCGCCCTTCTCGACCCGGCCGAATACCGGTGGGCGATTGAGGCGCATCCGGCGGGCAAGCTCGTCCACGTGCACGGTCTTTGGCCGAACCGAAACCACGCGTGATTCGAGGCTCTCGGTGGCGAGCGACCCACCGCCGATTTCGGATAGCGCGGGCTTCACCTGGACTGCGGCCTTGTCCTTGAGCCTGGCCTGCACCTGACTCACAAGCGTCTCTGCCTCTTCCTGCATCTGCTGGGGAGTCTTGAGCAGGAGCTGGAACAGAGCGTGCTCCTTGACGACTCGCTCTTCGTCGAGGAAGAGCTCCAGGGTCCGTTCGAGCACGGCGTAGGTCAGCTTGCCGCAGCGCATGGCACGGGTGAGCGGGTGTTTCTTCAAGAGGTCGATGTACTTCTTCTTGCCGACGATGATGCCTGCCTGCGACGCGGAAATCAGCTTGTCCCCGGAGAAGCAGATGACATCGGCTCCGGCTTTGACCGACTCCTGCACCAACGGTTCCTTGGGCAGGCCGTACTTCGAGAGGTCTATGAGCGCGCCGGAACCAAGGTCATCCACCACCAGCACCTTGGCCTCACGCGCCAGCCCGACCAGCTCTTCAAGTCCCACTTCCTTGGTGAACCCGGTAATCTTGTAGTTGGAAGTGTGGACCCGGAGCAGCAATGCCGTCTCGGACGTGATGGCATTCTTGTAGTCACGCAGGTGGGTACGGTTGGTTGTGCCTACCTCTACCATCTTGCATCCACTCTGCTGCATCACGTCGGGGATGCGGAATGCTCCGCCGATTTCGATGAGCTGGCCCCGCGAGACAATCGCCTCCCTGCCCTTGGCCAGCCCCGAGAGGATGAGCAGCGTCGCGGCGCAGTTGTTGTTGACGACCATCGCCGCCTCGGCCCCGGTCAGCTCGCAGAGCAGCGGCTCGATGTGTCGATAGCGGCTGCCGCGCCTGCCAGTCTCAAGGTCGATTTCGAGGCTGGAGAAATGCTCGCTCACGTCGGCCAGCGCTTCCTGCGCGGCCTTGGACAACGGCGCGCGACCCAGCCCGGTATGCAGGATGACGCCGAGTCCGTTGATCGCCCGAGTCAGGGTCGGCTTGCGCTCGCGTTCAAGACGCCGCTCTAGTTCGGTCTGGTCGTAGGCAACGCCCTCGCCAGCGTGAATCTTCTCCCGCAGTTCATCCAGGTAGACCCGTATCGTACGCACCGCCATTCGACGGTGGACGTGAGACAGAACCGGCTTCAGTTCCTCACTCTCGAGCAGCTTGTCTACCGATGGCAGAGACCGAAAAGTGGCCCCGTGATCTAGTGGTCCAGTGTTCGAGTGTCCGGTCGGGAGTCCCGCACTTGACCTCTTGACCACTTGAGCACTAGACCGCTGCTGTTTCTTCTTCACGGATGCACCAGCGTCTCTCGGACGAATGTGGCGCGGCGCTCGTCGCGTTCCGCCGCGGTCAGGTTCTCGCCCAGCAGCGCCTGCAGGTTCGCAGGACGGACAAGTATCATCAGCCGCGTCACCTGCTCCAGGCTGATCTCGTTGACTATGCCAAGGGTGACTCCGAGCCTGAGGCCGGCAATCAGGTTTATCGCCTCGTCCGAAGAGAGGACGCGCGCGCCCCGCAACAGGCCAAGCGACCGGAAGACCTTGTCTTCGACCTCGACCCGCAGCTTCTTCATCAGGTACTCACGCGCCTTCCGCTCGTACAGAATCACCTGCCGACTGATGTCGGCGATCGTCTCGATGATCTCCCACTCGGTCTGGCCGACCGTCTTCTGGTTGGAAATCTGGAAGAAGTTGCCCTTGGTTTCAGTTCCCTCGCCGTACAGGCCGCGCACCGCGAGGCCGATATGGATGGCCCCGCGCAGCACCTTTTCGATCTCGCGGGTGATGACCAGCGCGGGGAGGTGCACGAGAACCGAGGCCCGCATTCCGGTGCCGAGGTTGGTCGGGCACGCGGTCAGGAATCCGAACTCGGGCGAGAAGGCGTACTGAAGCTGGCTCTCCAGCTTCTCATCAAGAGCCGCCGCCGCAGTGAAGGCCTCGGGGAAATCGAGGCCGGATGCCATCACCTGGAACCGAAGGTGGTCTTCTTCGTTGATCATCAGGCTCGTGGCTTCATCGTTGCCGACGTAGAACCCGCGCTTTGCCTTGGAGGCGATGAAATCGGGCGAAGCGAGGTGACGCTCGATCAGGTACTGGCACTGCGGGTCGGCAAGCTGCTCGTTCTGGAGGAACTTGCCGTTCTCCAGGTAGCCGGTGTCGGTAAGCGCCCAGCGTACGACGTCAACGGTACGTTCGTGGTCGCGGGGCTCTGCCCGGTGGGTGAAGGGTACGTCGGCCAGGTTCCGCGCCAGCCGGACGCGGGTGGAGAGGACTACGTCAGCTTCCGGGCCGGAGGCCGCAAGCCACTTCCCGACCGAACCGCCTGGACTCATAGAAGCGGAGTATCACCACCAAGGCACCAAGACACCAAGTCCGAGAACGGACTTCCTGTCCGGTCTGCTTTGTGCCTTTGTATCTTTGTGGCGGGCATCCTCACTCCCCTTCAGTTTTCCGGAGTTGGTCGCGCAGGGCCGCGGCCTTCTCGTAGTCTTCGTCCTGTATGGCGCCGGACAGCGCCTCGCGCAGCTTCTGGACGTTCATCTTCATCTGCGCCTGCTTGCGCCCTCCGCTCGCGGTCCTGCCGACGTGCTGCACCGCGTCGTGGATCCGTCTTATCAGCGGTACGAGCTGATCGTGAAATGACGTGTAACACTCGGCGCAGCCGAGCCGGGCCTGCCGTTTGAACTCGGCATAGGAGAGGCCGCAATTCGGGCAGATCAGCTTCGAATCGCCCTCATCGATGCGGTTCTTCAGCTCGGTGATGATCTCGGCTACGTTCGCCTTCAGCTTCTCGACTTCGGTGAACCCTCGCTGGCGGGCGCATTCGGGGCAGATGGTGATCTCCGTGACCTTGCCCTCCTTGTCGAGCTGGCTCACCTTCATTGTCGCCTCACCCTTGCCGCAGAGGTCACATGCCTTCATATGGATGGAAAAACCGGAGGTCCGCCACAAGGGCACAAAGACCCGAAGAGGCCCCAGACTCTGGAACCTTCGGGACTTTGTGTTCTAGTGGTTGGATTCCTCATCGAGCTTCCCTGCGGCGAGATGCAGCCGTCGCGTCGCCCGGTCCGCAACCGCCTGGTTGTGAGTCACGACCAGAATCGTCATCTTCCTTTCGTTGCTCAAGCGCACCATCAAGTCGACCAGGGCGGCCGCCGACGTCGTATCGAGGTTACCGGTCGGTTCGTCCGCCAGGATTACTGCCGGGTCGTTCACCAGCGCCCGGCCCATGGCGGCGCGCGCCTGCTCGCCGCCCGACAGCTCAGCCGGACGATGGGTCAGGCGGGAGGTGAACCCGATCTCCTCGAGTACTTTGTGCGCCCTGACCAACGCCTCGGCACGGGCAACACCCGCCACCAACAGCGGCATCGCCACATTCTCGAGAACCGTGAACTCGGAGAGCAGGTGGTGGAACTGGAACACAAAGCCCAGTTTCCGGTTTCTCACCTCGTGCAGCTCCGACTCAGGGTAGCTGAAAACATCCAGTGAATCAAGCAGCACCCGGCCTCTGGTGGGCCGATCCAGAGCGCCGAGAACGTGCAGCAGGGTTGACTTGCCGGTGCCCGAAGGACCGAGAATGGCCACCAGGTCGCCGCGCTGCACTTCCAGATCGACACCCCGCAGGATTTCAAGCCGCTCCGTCCCGGTTTCGAATACGCGCCAGACATCGGTCGCCTGAAGGACAGGCGTGTGGTCGAGTGGCGCCGTGGTCGAGTGGTCAAGTGCCGAACTCCCGGCCGAACACTGGTTCACTGGACCACTAGACCACTGCTTCTGCTCACTCATACCTTATCGCCTCCAGCGGCACGAGCCTCGCTGCCTGCAGCGCCGGATAGATGGTGGCGGCAAAGGTAATAGCAATAGCCGAGATACAGACTAACGTCACATCCTGCACCATGACCTGCACCGGCAGGTTCTTGATGAAGTAGACGTCGCCGGGCAAAGAGACGAAGCGATACTTGTTCAGCAGCCAGCATGCGACCAGGCCGAAGACCGAACCCGTAACGGTACCGATGATACCGATGAACCCGCCGGCCAGTATGAAGATGCGCGTCACGGTTGAGGACTTGGCCCCCATCGCTTTCAGGATACCTATCTCGCGGGTCTTGCGGATGACCATCATCGTCAGCATGCCGATGATGTTGAACGCGGCAACCAGCACGATCAGCACCAGCACGATGAACGTAACGACCTTTTCCAGGCGCAAAGCGGTGAAGAGATTGCGGTTCTGCATTATCCAGTCGGTAGCGCGATACGGGTATCCAAGCTGCCGCGTGATGCGCCGCCCGATGCGGGCCGCAGCGTAGACGTCACGCACGCGTAACTCGAACCCGGTAACCATTTTCTCCATGCCGAGGAACTGCTGGATTCCGGCCAGCGAAAGGTAGACGAAGCTCGAATTGTACTCGTACATGCCGCAGTCGAAGATGCCGTTCACGACGAAGTACTTGGTGCGGGGCAGGAAGCCGAAGGCGGTCATCGTCCCGCCGAAGGGCGAAGCGAGGTTCAGCGAGTCACCGATGGAAAGCCCGAGTATACGCGCCAATTCGATGCCGATGACAACCCCGCTCGAGTCAAAGTCGAACTGCCCCTGGACAATGGTGCCGGATATGTCGGTGATATCGTCTTCGTACTCCGGATCGACGCCGCGAACCACGACACCCTCGACCCCGTTCTCGGTCCTTACCAACGTCTTGGCGTAGATGAACGGAGCGACCGACAGGACACCCGGAACCCGGGCAATCTCCTGCTGGAGCGAGTCGCCTCCGCCGGCCGGATACGGGATCGGCTCGAACGAATACTTGGCCACAACCACATGCGGGGTAGCGCCGAGAATCCGATCCTTCAGCTCCTGGTGGAATCCGTTCTCGACCGAGAGAACGATGATGATTGCCGCAACGCCGACGAACACGCCACCCATCGCAATCGCGGTTATGCCGGAGAAAGTGCGCCTGCCCCTGCCGCGCAGGTACCGCCGCGCCATGAAGAGTTCGAATCTCATGGTAGACGGACCGGAGTCTTACCACCAAGACACCAAGACACCAAGGTCGGAATCCGGCCGGCCGGAGAGATCTCTTTGTGCCTTTGTGCCTTTGTGGTGAGAATCCTCACCGAATCAGGATTCTTTCTGAGGCCGGAGTTGCGGAAAGAGAATCACGTCTCTGATGGTCGGTGAGTTCGTCAGCAGCATGGCAATCCGGTCAATCCCCAGTCCGAGGCCGCCGGTCGGCGGCATGCCGAACTCGAGCGCGGTGCAGTAGTCCTCGTCCACCGTCGCAAACTCCTCATTCAGAGCCACGCCCTCCTCGAACCGCTCCCGCTGCTCGGCCGGGTCGTTCAGCTCAGAGAACGCGTTGCCCAGTTCCATGCCGCATACCACCGGCTCGAACCGCTCGACCAGTTCCGGGTTGTCGCGGTGGCTCTTGGCCAGCGGCGTCGTCACCTTCGGATGGTCCATCACGAAGGTCGGGTCAATGATGTGGTCCTGTATCAGCTCGGAGAAGAGCTTGTCCAGCAGCTTGGCGCGGGAAATGTCCTCCGTGGTCTGAACGTTGAAGCGCGCCGCGACCTTCCTCAGCATCGGCATGGAGAGCTTCATCGGGTCCGTCTCAATCCGCGCTGCCAGCGTGTCCACGAATTTCATCCGCTGCCAGGGTCTGCCGAAATCAACGATGTGGTCGCCGAACGGTAGCTCCGTCTTGCCGCAGACCTCCATGGCGAGGAACTTGAACAGCTCCTCGACCAGCGCGAGCACGTCATTGTAGTCGGCATAGGCCCAGTAGAGCTCCATCTGGGTGAACTCGGGATTGTGCGTCCGGTCCAGTCCCTCGTTGCGGAAATCCTTGCCGATTTCGAAGACCTTCTCCAACCCGCCGACGATCAGCCGCTTCAGGTACAGCTCGTCGGAAATCCGCATGAACATCTTCTGCTCGAGCACGTTGTAGAATGTCTCAAACGGACGGGCTGCGGCACCGCCGTAGATCGGCTGCAGAATCGGCGTCTCGACCTCGGCAAACCCGCGCTCGGAAAGGAACCGCCGCACGAGCCCGGTGATCTTGGTCCGATTCAGCAGCACCTGCCGCGACTCCTGATTGACAATAAGGTCAACGTAGCGCTGCCGATAGCGCATTTCGACATCTGTCAGACCGTGGAACTTCTCCGGCAGCGGATGTAGCGACTTTGTGAGGAGAACCAGTTCCTTCACGTTGACCGTCACCTCCCCGGTCTTGGTGCGGAACATCTCGCCCCGCGCTCCCACGAAGTCGCCTAGGTCGAGCAGACCAAGGTTCGCGAACGCCTGCTCGCCCAGGGTGTCCTTCCGCAGGTAGAGCTGCAGTCTCCCGGTTTCGTCCTGGATGTGGCCGAACTGGGTCTTCCCGTGCTCCCGCCGCGACATCAGCCTGCCCGCAACGCTCACTGCGAACAGGGGCGTGGGCAGAGGGGCTGTACCGGATTGCGGCGCTCCTGGCGCCGGAGACTGTCCCTGCCCGCTCAGATCCTCGAACTCCGCTATCGCCTTCGCATTCGTGTGGGTCCGTTCCCACTTGTACGCGTAAGGATTGACACCGGCCTCGCGCAACTTCGCGAGTTTGCCGAGCCTGACTTCGCGGTCATGGCCGCTGGTCTGAGTCGGTGGTTGTTGCTCCTGTGGGTTGTCGCTCATCGGGCAAGACTATATCCGTGTCAGAGGCGAAGTCAAACAGACGAAGAAGAGATCGACGCCGGGACAGGCACCTACCACCAAGTCACAAAGACACAAAGATGGATCTGGAAGCAGCCGCTACCGATGCACGCGCAAGGCTACTTCTTCTTGTGCCCGCTGGCAACGAGCCAGCTCCGCTCAACAACTCCCCAAACCGGATTGTCCGCATCGTGCTGCAGAAGCTCTCCATAGACACGCCAAGGCCGACTCCGACTCCAGAACTGCAGGCTCTGAACTATTCGGCGTTCGGCAGGCTGTGCACGCAGTCCAATCTCGCCCCCCGACTCAGTCCGGACCTGGTAGACAATGCCGCGCGGTCTGACGACGCGCCCTCCGACGGTGTCCCCTTCATCGAGCAGACGCTGGACCGATGCGGCGTCGGCGACGCCCGATATCTCGCGTTGCCACGCCGCGTAGTCCTCAAGCTTCCTGGGCTGGAACATAGTATCTACTTCCTCCGGCTTCAGCGGAAACCTGGGGAGGCACTGCTCGCCGCCAAACAGAGCGCCGACCAAACCGGAGGCGCTCACCACGGTCTCCGGAGCGACATTGTCGCGTGGTCCGGAGAACAGAACCTGACGAACAACGAGCCAGTTGTCCGTACGAACGTACCACACAAAGTCGTCCCTGGATGTCCCGTTTCGACGATCCTGGGCTTCGGCCCGCAGCACGTAGCAGTCCTGTTGTTCGACCGTCTCGACGCCGGCTACACAATATCGTTTGTAGCTGCAGCCGGAGTCAACCGCAGGATCGACTCTTGCCGGCTCCCAGGTCTTGACCACCCACCAGTCGCCCACTCGCCACCTGGGAGCAAAGTTCATCTTCCCGCCCGCGGTGAACTGCCGCGCGCATGCCGCGACAGCCAACGCGGTCAGGGCGACTCTCGTCCAACGCACGACACCAGTGTATAACGACACAGACTGCTGTCAAACCACTTGTCGAGGGACAATCCCTAGCCGCCCGAGGAGGCTGGCCGCGAAGTTAGGCGCATGGCGAAGTCGGGATGATGAGACATGTTCGTATCACTATGCCGAGGG
The DNA here is from genome assembly GCA_016867815.1 of candidate division WOR-3 bacterium. Taxonomy (NCBI): domain Bacteria; kingdom Pseudomonadati; phylum Caldifarciminota; species Caldifarciminota bacterium. The sequence continues at coordinate 14,015 of VGIR01000004.1, forward strand.
CGTTTTCGGTCCTATGTGCCTGAGGATTAGGGCGTTAGGCGGCATCGAGCCGAAATGACCCCCCCCGCCCCGGGGACTGCTCGGGGGATAGCCAGCCATGTCGTTTGTATCGCTGTATCGGACATCGTTCGGCAGACAGTCTCGGACACGGTCTGGGAGAGTCCTTGGTCCGTTGTCCCGGAGGCAGTGCGGCAAGCTGCGTGCATCGTTGCTTCGTGCGTCGTTTGGGGAAAAGCAGAGATAGTATGCAGCAGGCAGTAGACAGGACTGCCGGGCACGCAGACGGGCACGTCGTTCTGCACGTTGCTTCCGCCGCAATCCGGAACGCAGCCTGCGAGGCGGTTCGCGGGGTTGCGCCCGGAGTCATGTCCTTTTCCGTGACCCGAGTCCCACGATGAGAGGTCTTCCCGAATCCAGCCTGCGGCGTGAGTCCATCACCGGCTTGACATGGCGTACCGGGGCGATAGCATGACCCGTTCACGGGCTGCGGTCCTTTGCAGCCGTGAGCGGCATACGCCGGCAGGCCGCGTGGCAAGGCTGTCTGCGGTGGCGACCGGCGGGTGCGCAACGCCAGTCAGCACGAAGGAGGTCGGATGATTCAGGCAGTTCGCAAGGCAGTGACCGTGACAATGCTAGTCCTGCTGTTCGTTGCCGCTGGAGCATCGGCAGCGACGTCGGAAGCGTCGGCGATCGAGAAGGCCAAGGCGGCAGCATACGCGGCCGCGTTCGACGCGCCCGGGGCTGACCCGCTCGAGTTGAGCGGCGGGCCGGACGACTACGGGTACATCTTCAAAGACGAGACCGACAGCGGCGGTCCGGCCTACGACTGGATTGACACCGTCGGTGCAACCAGCCTGGATATCACGGGCGACGATACATTCACTGTGGTCGCGCTGCCTTTCACCTTCTCGTTCTACGGCGCGGACTTTGACTACTGCCACCCCTCCACCAATGGCCAGATGGGGCTCGGCAGCGGCATCCGGGCCTACGCCAACTCCGAGCTTCCGACCACCAATCTCCCCGCCAGTCACCTGTGCCCCTACTGGGACGACCTGTACGTGGACACCAGCTCCAAGGTCCTCTACAAGACCGTGGGCACTGCCCCGAACCGGCAGTTCGCCGTCATCTGGGACAGCGTCCGCACGCTCAGCAGCAGCTATCGTCTCGTGTTCGAAGCCATCCTGGGTGAGTCAGACAACAGCATCACCTACCAGTACCGCTACCTGGACACGAACGCGCAGGGCCAGTCCGCCACAATCGGCGAACAGCAGGCCCAGACCGGCAACCGCTACCTGCAGTATTCGTACAACACGGCGTCGCTGACCGCCGGGCGCGCCATCAAGTTCTGGCGTCCGGAGATGACGGCCGACGTCGGCACTCACCGGATTGTCGCGCCCAACGGCGTCCACCTGATGGACACGATTCAGCCGGAGGCCGTCATCAAGAACTACGGGACTGCTGCCCAATCCAACTTCGGGGTCAGGCTCGACATCGGCACCGGCTATACCAGCACGGTGAACGTACCCGGTCCGGTTGCGCCCGGAGATACCGTCGTCGTCAACACGTTCACCCCCTGGGTCCCGACTGCCATGGGCCCGTACGCGGTCGCCTGCTCGACCCAACTCAGCGGCGACCTGTTCGAGAGGAACGACAAGGCGACCGCGAGCGCGATGATTGTGAGCCTGGTCGAGCACTTTGAGCCGACCAACGGCGGCTACGTGCCGACTCCGGACTCGGGCCACTGGGCGTGGCGCGAACCGGCGTACCCGCGGCCGGCGCCGCCGTCGTCACCCAATGTGTGGACCATCCCGGACTCCGGTGCCTATCAGACATACGAAAGCAGCTACGTGGCATCCTGCAAGTACGTCGCCACCCTGGACTCCCCGCAGGTCATGTTCGACCACCGGTTGTACGTCGAGCCGAACTTCGACGGCGGCAACGTATCCTACTCAACCGACCATGGCTCGACTTGGACTGTCATCTTCCCGGACGGCACCCGGCCCTACGACTCTCTCCGTTCCGGGCAGTGGGGCTACACCGGCACCGTCCCCTGGGAACTGGCCACGTTCCGTGTCCCGGTCCTGCAGGACAGCGGGTTCAAGCTGCGCTGGAAGTTCATGACTGACCTTTCGGTCCAATACCAGGGCGGCTGGATGATTGACGACTTCGCCGGCATCGGCATCGCCAGGCTCGCGGCCGACGTCGGCGTCGTACAGACACTCGCGCCGGCCGAGTCGGTCTACTTCGGTGACACGATCGCCCCGCGTGCCGTAGTCCAGAACTTCGGTAGCGCGGAGCAGACGTTCGTGGTTCGGTTCTCGGTCGGCGACGGCTATGGGGACTCGGACTCGATGACGCTTGCTCCCGGCCTGACGGACACGGTTGAGTTCGCGGACTGGACTCCGGAATCGCTCGGGACCTTCAGCGTCACCTGCTCGACCGAACTGGCCGGTGATATGGACCAGGCCAATGACGCAGTCCATGGCTCGGCTACGGTCATGCCGTTCGTTGGGGTGGCCGAACAACCCCGCCTTGCCCGCGCCTTCTCACTGGACAATGCGCTGCCGAACCCGTTCACCGGCAGCACAACCATCCGTTTCGGCGTCACGCGCCGGGAGCAGGTGTGTGTGAGCGTCTACTCCGCCGCCGGTACGCTCGTTCGGACGCTCTGCAACTCCGACCTGGTTCCGGGATACCACTCGCTTGCCTGGGACGGCCGGGACGCACGGGGGCACGCGGCCGGAGCCGGCGTGTACCTGATGCGGATGAAGACCGACGTCTTCACCGCCACGCGCAAACTGGTCCTGCAGCGCTAGTCAGCATCCGACAGCAGCAGTCGGCAGGGGCGGGCGCAAGCCCGCCTCTTGCTGGACAGGTCGCGGGCTGTAGCCTACACTCTACAGAGATGGGTCGCATCCTCTGTATAGACTACGGCGAGCGGCATACGGGCGTTGCGGTCTCTGACCCGACGCGAACCATCGCGCAAGCTTTGCCGACCATCCATCACTCGAGCAAACGCGAGCTGCTGGAAGCGCTTAGGCGGCTCATTGCCGAGCAGGAGGTGACTGAGGTCGTCATCGGCCTGCCGGTGGCTCAATCCGGCAAGCCGAGCCGTCGGTCCGAGCAGGTGCGGAGTTTCGCCGGGCAACTGAGGAAGGCAACCGGCCTGTCTGTGGCGACGTTCGATGAACGCTTCTCGACCGCCCGAGCGACCGAGGTGCTGGAGGAGATGTCGGGCGGCCGCGACCTCGCGCCCGGCAAGCGCGCAGCCACCGGCCGGAACCGGAAGCGCCGCGAAGCCGTGGACCGGATAGCCGCGACCATCATCCTTGAAGACTACCTGGCTGAGATGGGGGACCGCACGAAGAACCCAGAATCCAGAGTCCAGAATCCAGAATCCAGAAGTACCGGAGCCGGGGCGTGAAACCACCAGGATACCGGTGCACCAAGGTCCTGGTCCTGACCTCTTTGTGTCTCTGTGCCTTTATGGTGGGTCACCTCTCGTGTTCGAGCCGCGTGCCGTCGAACGGCCGGAAGGTCGAGGTGGTGGTGCGGCCCGGCCAGAGCGCCACGTCCATCGCCGACACCCTGGTTGTGAAGCAGGTCATCGGCTCCAAACCGCTGTTCCTGCTATACGCCTGGTACTACAACTACAATGCCCGCCTGCGCGCCGGCCGCTACCAGCTTTCCATCGGCACCGGCGAGCGGCGCGCGCTCCGGCTGCTGGCCGGCGAAGAGGCCGCGGTGACGATGGTCACGATTCCCGAGGGCTACACCATGAACGAAATCGCAGCGGTGCTGGCGGAACGCGGGGTCTGCCCGGCCGACAGCTTCCTGAGCGCGTGCATGGATACGAGCCTGCTCCGGCAGTCCGGCGTGAGGGCGGCGACCGCCGAGGGCTACCTGTTTCCGGAGACCTATGAATTCCTCAGCGGCTCCGCGCCAGCCGATGTCGCGCGCAGGCTGATCCGCCAGTTCTTCTCGGTGTTCGCCGAACTCCACGACTCCTCACGCCTCCCTCCTGCCTCTTTCCTCACTCCCTCGCAGGTCGTGATACTCGCGTCCATCGTCGAGCGCGAAGCCAGGGTGCCGGAGGAGTTCCCGCGCATTGCCGGAGTATTCGCTAATCGCCTGCGCCGGCGCCTGCCGCTGCAGTCTTGTGCCACCGTCGAGTACCTGCTGCCGCAGCGCAAGGGACGGCTGTCGGTAGAGGACACGAAGATAGCGTCCCCGTACAATACCTATCTCCACGCCGGCCTGCCGCCCGGGCCGATCTGCAATCCGGGCCGCCGCGCGCTGGCCGCCGCGCTCCATCCCGAGCGGAACGACTATCTCTTCTTTGTCGCCCGCGGCGACGGCACCCACCTCTTCTCCCGCACCGCGGCCGAGCACGCTGCGGCCTGCCGCCGCGTCCGCGACGGCGGCTAGCGGAAATGAAGCGGGGCGAAACGCCCGTTTCGCCCCGCGACTTCCCGTTCGGTTCGGCTAGTTGACCAGCACGGCCCGGCCCGTGAGCCTGCGGTCCTGGGTCCTCAGCTCCACGAAGTAGGTGCCGCGCGAGAGCTTGTGCCCGCTGTCGTCTCTGCCGTCCCAGACCGCCGTCCCCGGCTCAAGCGCTGAGCGTGCCAGTAGCCGTACGATTCTGCCGGTCTTGTCGAGTATCCGCAGGTCGACCGGCACCGACTCCGCTGTCTGCCAACGGATACTGGTGCTGTGGGTGAACACATTCGGCGTCACCGAGAGCCGGTCAGTCCCGACCGAGCGGGAGGTCTCGACGACGCCAAGCAGCCGGTAGACAGGCGGGCTGACAAACGACGCGACCACCTTGTCTTCGACCAGTATAGGCTCAAAGTAGGTGCCGCCGCTGTAGCCCGATGCCGAGACGGTCAGCGTGTACTCTCCGGCAGCCAGCCCCTTGATAAGGTACTCACCCCAGGTAGTCGTGTACGCCTGCCCGGTGCCTTTCGCGCCGGAGGCGGTAACCAGCACCCCACTGACCTCAGTCTGACTGACCCCTTCGTAGACAAAGCCCGAAATGCCGCCGCTTTCGACCGCAACCAGGGCGAAGTTGATGTTCTCCGTGATCTGGCCCGCCTGAACGTGAACGCTCTCCGGATAGACCTGGTGGTAGTAGCCCCGCGCGCATGCCCGAACCAGGTACTTGCCCGCGCGCAGCTCCTGAATCAGGTAGTAGCCGTTTGAGTCCGACTTGGCGTGACCCTGACCGCGCGGACCCCAGGCAAACAGCTCTGCGTTCTTGATCGGCTCCTGGGTTGCGGAGTCGGTCACCGTTCCGGAGATGCGGCCTCTCTCGCCTTCCTCCGGCTCCAGGGCGAAGTCCACGTGCTGGGTTACCTGTCCGGAATCGACCACGACCGTCTCCGGGGGCGCGGGCTTGAATCCTCGGGCACTGGCCATTACGTGGTAGTTACCAGGCGGCAGTTCGCCGATGTAGTAGTTACCTTCCATGTTGGTATTTGCCTGGCCGCGCCTCGGCCCCTCGGCGACGACCAGCGCGCCGAATATCGGCTTGCCGTTCACCTTGTTCGTCACCGTTCCGGCGACCGCGCCGTAGCCACCACCCACGGGCTCCAGCGCGAAGTTGATGCCGTCCGTAATCTGGCCGCCAACGACCAGGACCGACTCCGGATAGACCTTGGGCTTGAACCCCTGAGCCTGCGCGCAGACCCGGTACTTGCCCGCCGGCAGATTCTCTATCAGATACCCGCCCTGCTGGCAGGTATGTGCTTCGCCGCTGCCTTTCGGCCCGGTGGCAAACACCACCGCTCCCGGGATGGGCTCGCCGTTGCTGGCATTGGTGACCTTGCCGGAGATGCCGCCTTTCTCGCCGCCGGTGGGCTGCAGAGCGAAGTTGATGTTCTTTGTGATTTCGCCCGCAACCACAGTAACCGACTCCGGATACACGGACGATTCATACCCAGTGGCCGAGGCGGTGACGCGGTACCTGCCCGGTGGCAGTCCCGCGATCTGGTACCCGCCGCAGGCATACGAATGGGCCTCGCCGTCTCCGCTCGGACCGCGGGCAACGATGAGAGCGCCGGCAATCGGTTCCTCCGTAACCGCATCGGTCACCTTACCGGAGATCCCGCCCTTCTCACTGCCGAGCGGTTCCAGGGCGAAGTTGATGCCGTCGGTGACATGGCCCTCCTCCACTACTACCGACTCCGGGTAGACCTTGGTCTTGAACCCGGTAGCCGAGGCATGGACCTGGTACTTGCCCGGCTGAATCTGAATCAGGTAGTGGCCGGTGCTGTCGGTGTAGGCTCCGCCATGGCCGGTGCACACCGCCGCACCCGCGATCGGCTGCCCGCTCTCGGCGTTGGTGACCTTGCCGCAGATACCGGTAAGTGCCAGCGCCGGTGTACCGGCGACCAGCGTCAGAACCGCAAACAGAACCAGAACACTCTTCATTGCCACCTCCACTGGCTATGCCGCTGTCGGAGTACCGAACGACCCCGGCCGCATCCGGGCAGGAGTCGTTCCTGTATTTTCGCCTGACCGGTTTGGATGTCAAGTCCGCGCTCCGCCCTGAATCCGACGATGAGCCACGGAGCACGCAGACAACTGAAGTATGCGGGGTGGAAACTCCGACCGACACCGGGACTGCGGGCTCACTGGCCTGTGAGAGCGCCCCAGTTCCTGTCGTGGAGACACTCGGCCGCTTGACACGATGGAACTCCAGGGCTAGGATTGTACGTTGATTGGTCGCAGGACCGTTGGCAGAGAAGGTTCTTGAACAGCCTGCAAGTCGTCGAGTTCGGTCTAGCCTGAAATCCGGTCTGCCGTCCGGCAGAGCCTGTACCGATTCCCCGCACGGCGAGCAAAGGAGTACACCATGATGCTGCGCTTTTCCGCAAGGTCGCTCGCGACCCTGATTGCCGCGGTCGCGCTTCTCGCCGGCATTGCCGGCGCCGTTCCCGAACCCTGGGTCCACCCGGACGGGAGCATTCACTATTACGACCCCATCAGCACGCCGAGCGGCCTGAACTGGAACTTCGCCTGGGATTCGGCGCTCGGGCATGGCGGCTACCTCGCCACCATCACGTCGCAGGCCGAGAACGATTTCGTCTTCAGCCTGGTCGACTCCAGCCAGTTCTGGCACACGCGCACATCGCGCCAGGTTGCCGGACCGTGGCTCGGCGGCACGCAGGACTTCGGCTCATTCGAGCCGGACAGCGGCTGGCACTGGGTGACCGGCGAGTCGATGAACTACCGCAACTGGACTCCGGGCGAGCCGGACAACAACGGAGACGAGAATGCTCTCCACTTCGGCGAGGCGCTGAACGCGCGCGTGCCGTCCTGGGATGACGTCAACCGCCTGGACGATTCGATCCGCGGATTCGTACGCGAGCTCTCTGCCGATTCGACCACGCTCGGCCTGCGCTACTGGGATTCCCCGGCCTGGGAAGGCTACACGCTGTTCGCAAACAACCAGGGCCGGGCCTTCTACCTGATCGACAACAAGGGCCGGCTGATCCACAGGTGGCGTGTTACCGACAAGACGGTCGGCGCGCTCTACCTGCTGGAAAACGGACTAGTTTCCCAGATCGGTAACTTGAACAACCCCCATTTCCTCAATGGCGGCCGCGTATCGCTCATCGACTGGGGCGGCAACAAGACCTGGTCCTTCGACTATTCGGACAGCCTGGTCTGCCTGCACCACGACGCCATCTGGCTGCCCAATGGAAACATGCTGGCGATTGCCTGGGAGCTCAAGACCCGGGCAGAGGCGATCGCGGCGGGCCGCGATACGACCAAGCTGACCGCAAACAAGCTCTGGCCCGACCATATCATCGAAGTCGACCCGGCAACCGACAGCATCGTCTGGAAATGGCATGTCTGGGACCACCTCATCCAGGACTACGACTCTACCAAGCAGAACTACGGGGTGGTCGGGGACCATCCTGAACTCATCGACCTGAACTTCACGGACGCGGTTTCGCCGATCGCGGCCGACTGGATACACTCCAACGCTCTCGACTACAACTCGGAGTTCGAGCAGATCCTGCTCAGCGCCCGCGACTTCAACGAAGTGTGGGTCATAGACCACAGCACAACGACCGATGAGGCGGCCGGTCACACCGGCGGGCGCTACGGCAAGGGCGGAGACCTGCTCTTCCGCTGGGGTAATCCTCGAACCTACCGCCGGGGCGACAGCACCAGCCAGATCTTCTACCATCAGCACCACTCGTCGTGGATCCCGAGCGGCCTGCCGGGCGCGGGCAATATCACGGTGTTTGACAACGGACTGCAACGGCCGGGATCGGCGTACTCGACCGCCATCGAGTTCATTCCGCCGGTTGATTCCACCGGCCACTACGCGGACCCTCCGCCCGGCGCACCCTACGATCCTTTCGGTCCGGCCTGGCAGTACGTCGCCGACCCGCCGACGTCCTTCTACTCGTCCCAGCTCAGCAGCGTCCAGCGACTACCCAACGGGAACACGCTGATTTGCGAGGGCAACAGCGGGCGGTTCTTCGAACTCGCACCGGATACCCAGGTAGTGTGGAAGTACACCAACCCTGTCACGGACACGCTGCCTAAGTACCAAGGCACGCCGCCGGCACAGAACACGGTCCACCGGTCGCCGCGCTATCCGCTCGACTACGCCGGACTGCAAGGTCACGACCTGACCCCGGGATACCCGGTGGAACTCTACACCACCAAGCAGTACGTCGGCGTGAAGGAAGCTCCGCCGTCCGGCAGCGCTCCGGTCGGGCTGTCAGTCAGCCCCAATCCTTTCGGACCGCTCGCCCGAATCAGCTTTAATCTGCCGCGTGCCGTTTCGGCGGAACTCGGCATCTACTCGGCTGACGGTCGACTTGTGCGGACGCTGCCGGCCGTCAGCGGCTCCGTCTGGAACGGCGCCGACAACAACGGGAATCGCGTGGGCCGAGGTGTCTACTACTGCCGGCTGCAGGGACCGTCATTCGGCACGTCGGCGAAACTGGTGAAGAGCGAGTAGTCCGACAGTGAACGCATCTCGACGTACCGTGAAGACACTGGTACTGGCCCTGCTGCCGGCACTGGCAATTGCCACGGTGACGTTCGAGCGCCGCTGGCACTGGTTCCGCGAAGACATCGGCCGCTCGGTGGCGCTGATGGCGGACGGCGGGTATCTGGTCTCTGGTGAAACCTGGGTGGACTCAACCTTGTACGGCATCGTCCTGGCGCGAACCGACTCCCTGGGCGACACGAATTCGGTACGTCACTTGCTGGGCGTTGCTCACGGCAGCGGCTACGTCTGTGCCCTGACAGGGGGGGACATCGTCGCTGCCGGCATTCGCAACGGCTCACGTTTTTTCGCGCAGGGCTTCGATCCCTCGGGTGACTCGATCTGGACCTACGATTCCCCGCACCGCGGCCTGCCGTTTGCACTCATGGCCACGAGCGATGGCGGATGCCTGATTGCCGGCCGGGATTCGATGCAGGACATGGGCCTCGTGCGGCTCGATTCCGCGGGCAGCGAAAAGTGGGTCCGTTCCTATGATGAACCCCGCGTCCAGGGTTCCACCACCAACGGTGTGGCCCAAACCCGGGACAGCGGTTTCATACTCTGCGGCGACGCGACCGACTACATGGGTTCCTACGTCCGGCTGGTCCGGACCAGTTCAACCGGCGACACGCTCTGGACCCGCCTCTACTCGGGGCCCGTCGGACCCTCACTGGAGGCGGTCTGCGAAACCCCGGACCGCGGGTTTCTCGCCGTGGGCAACGAGTTCGACACCTTGCAGTCACTGGACGCAGCCTTTCTCCTGCGTACCGATTCCAACGGCACCATCATCTGGACCCGCAACATCCCGTTTCCCGGCGCCGGAACGCATGCCACGGCACTTCGCACCACCAGTGACGGTGGCTACATCCTCGCTGGTGCGGTCGATTGGGGTGACTCTTCACGGGCGTGGCTGGCCAGGCTCGACGCCGGGGCGGACACGGTCTGGACAAAGGTCTTGCCCGGCATTGGCAGGGAAAAGGCCGAGGACGTGTGGCAGACTCCGGATGGTGGCTACGTGATTGCCGGCACATCCGACTCCGCCGGCGGCAGCGTGTTGCTGGTGAAGACGGATTCTACCGGCCACGTGGATTACGGCGTCGCTGAGGACAACCAGGCCGTCGGCCGGCGCATGGGCCTGTCAATCACGCCCAACCCGACCCGCGGCGCAGTCAGTGTAAGCTGGTCACTGCCCGCCAATTCCGCGGCCGACGTCAGCGTGTACGACATCACCGGCACCCACGTGTACTCGGCATCCGAAATCCGGGCTTCTTCATTCCGGCTCGGTCTTCGGTCACTACCGTCCGGCGTCTACCTGCTCCGACTCGAGTCCGGCCGCAGCAGCGCGACGAGGAAACTGGTTATCGAATAGGCGGTCCGGCCGGCGCGTCGACCGGAGCCCGCGCCACCAGCACTACGAAGCTCGCCCCGCGCACGAAGCCGGGGCGGGCTTCTTCCATGGAAACAGTCTCACCTGGTCCCTGGAAGAGAGTGGAGAGCGTATCCAGCAACTCAAAGCCCGCCTGCTCCGTCAATCGCCTGACGTCCTCGTAGCGATCGAAGTGTGCCCGGCTGAACAGCGGATGTCCTTGTCGCCTTCGCTCGACATAGCTCGCACCCCACCTGCCGTCGCGTTCGAGAATGGCGTTCACCAGGCGGCCGCCGGGCTTGAGCACGCGCCGGCACTCACGCAGCACCTTCGGCGGGTCGTTGAGGAACTCCCATGTAGTCAGCAGGAACACGGTGCCGAAACAGGCGGCCCGGAACACCAGTTCCTCTCCCTCCCCGTACAGCACTTCGACTCCCCGCCGCCGCGCCTTCTCGAGCAGCGCCGGTGACGGGTCGACGCCCAGCGGAATTCCCAGCGCCTGAGCGAATCGACCCGTGCCCACGCCGACTTCGAGCCACGGCTCGGGCAGTCCGGCCAGGAGCGGCCTCAGGGCTGCCAGCTCTATCTCGAACGGCAGGCGACCCTTGCCGTCGTACCACGAGTCGTACCTGTCGGCCTGAGCCTCAAAAGGACTCGATTGCGGATCCATCTCCTGGAAGGTCAGCACCTCACAGCGCGGCGCATGGCGTTCAGCATCGCGCGGGCGAAGCACCCGGGGTCGCTGAAAGCGCACCGCGCCACTCTCGGCACGGATTTCCTTTCATCTGCCACGGATTCCAGTATGCCGCGCCCGCGGCAACAATCAAGCCGGGGCCTCGCGCCGACTCCTTGACCCGCCCGGCTCGCCGGATATAGTAGCCCGTGCGGACTCCGAACCACCTCGGCCGCATGCCGCGCATAGATCCTGCTTCTCGACTTGGCATCGGGTTCGTGGCGCTGGCTGCGGTCCTCAGCTGCTATCCGTTCATCGCCCCGGGACATCCGGCTACGGTCGACGTGTGGCCGCATCTGGCGCGTCAGAGCATCGTCTACCAGGCGGTCAAAGAGGGCTTTTCGCCCTTCTACACTTTCATGTTCTACTGCGGATTCCCGGTGCTCAGGTTCTATTCACCCTTGTTCTACATGCTGGGCGGGCCTTTGACGCTGCTCACGTCCGGGAATCTACTGCTGGCCTTGCGCATCCTCCTTGTTCTGCTGCACCTGGCGAGCGCTCTCGCAATGTACCGGTTTCTGTGCTCCCGGGGGAATCGAGCGAGAAGTGAAGATGCGCCGCCAACACTCGGGCCGGCACTCGGCACCATCGTCTACATGGTAGTCCCCTGGCGAACGTTGTACCTTTCGGGCTGCGCCAACTACCCCCAGGCGCTGGTCTACCTGCTTCTGCCGCTTGCCTTTCTCGCGCTGGAGCGGATCCTGGAGGAAAGAAAGGAAGACGCGGAGAGCAATACGCGTCAGGCCCTGCTGCTTGGTCTCTGGGTCGGCCTGCTCTTCCTCAGTCACCTGGTGTATGCCATCTACACGCTCGTCTTTCTCGCCTTGTGGGCACTGGCCAAAGGTCCAGCTCGGGCCGTGGCCCGTTGGCGGCCGCTGGGCACGGCCATGCTGGCCGCCATTGGAGTCTCGGCTTTCTTCCTCGTCCCCTTCGCAGCCGAGCAGGCATCGCACCGATTTCCGATTGCCCACCTGAACCTGTCCGTGCCGGACTTAGTGGTCCTGCTCGGACTCAGGCCGCGGACAGGCGGATATGGAGGTGGGTACCTGGGATTGAGCGTAGTAGTGATGCTGCTCGTCAGCCTCGGCGCCATTCTCCTGCGGCGCCCCGAGCGCTTTCAACTGCCGGACCTGGTCGGCCTGGCAGCCAGCGTCTTTCTGACGTTCGCCCCGGCCCTGCTGAGAGACAAGCAGCACCTGATTACTACCGGGCTGCCACCGGAGCGCTTCCTTCTCTTCGTCATCTTCTTCGTGGCGCTGCTGATCCCGAGCGCGCATCGGCTCGTACGCGACGCCGTAGCCCGCAAACGAGGCTGGCCCGGTATGGTGTTTGCGGTCATTGCCGGAATCGTGATGTTCGACTGCCTGCGGTTCGTGCTACGCGTCTATTTCAGGCCCCCGAGCGAGTTCCGGGACGTGCGCGAGGAGCTGTACCCGATGGTCGCCAGCGAACCGCATGCCCGGCTTCTCGACGTGAACATCCCGACGGCCAGGGTCGACGATCCGCGCCGCGTAGTACGGATGCCCACAGTCGGCGTCGTCTATGGCGGGCTTCCATCTCCTCTCGGGCTACCTTACCACCAGTACGCGCCCCGGTCGATGCTCCATGCCTATGCCTGGGTTGATTTCGTAGCCGAAGACCTTGGTGCCCGGGAGTCACCTCTCATCTCCGCCAACGCTCACAAGGCACTCGCGCTGATGGGTATCAGCCACCTCATTACCCTCCCGTCGCTGTTGAACGTCACCGATACCGGGCCCACGCTCCTGCTGCTCAAGAATGAGATGGACTGGGACGACCGGTTTATGAGAGCCGGGCGCGAGCCTCCCCTGGCGTTGGGCCGAACCAATCAGAACCTTCTCCTGGCTGCGAGCCGAACCGCCCCGATGGCCCCGGATACGCTGGGCCGCAAACTCTCTTTCATCGTGGCGCGGAACTGGCGTCGACTGCTCGACACGCTGCAACTCGACGCGGCCACGCGCTCCCTCAACTTCATACCGGTTCCGGCGGGCTCCGGCCCCGAGTCATTGCCGGGCAAACCGGTGCTGGTGATTGACCGCACGCGCATCCGCCATCCCGACGTCGCCGCCGGATTCTGGGCCAAATCGGACTGCTTCCTCCGCATAGCCGTCAGCTACTACCCGGAACTCGAGGTCCGGCTGGACGGCAAGCCGGTTCAGTTCTTTGAGACGGCCGACCACTTTACCTACATCCGTTGCCCGGCCGGACCCCACGTCCTGAGCGTCACGGCTCGCCTCGGAAGACTAAGAAGCGCGACCCGGCTACTTTCCCTCATCTCTCTGCCGGTAGTAGTAGTTCTCATTCTGCGGCGAAAGCGAGCGCAGCCGACAGACCCCCGGCAGGCAGAAACATGATGAGATGGGGACCAGCACGATGGTGGTCCTGATGCTACTGGTTGCCTTCGGCCGGGCCGAGCCCCAACTCACCATGGCCTGTCACCGCGTCGACCACGCGGCCCCGCGGCTCGACGCGTGTCTCAACCCAAAGGACTTCCGAACGCGCTACGGCCCGTACCTGAAACAGGTAGCCGAACAGGAGTCATGCTCGCCGTTCGACGGCTGCACTCGGACTCATGCAGGCGCATGAATGCGAGAACGTAGGGTACCGGACCGACATCCCGGGTCTGCCCTCGAACCCGGAATCCGCCAACGTGGACCTCTAACCAGCGGACGACCGTGCCGCGCTGCGGCTGAAACTCAGACCATCTGCCGGCCGCACTCCACCCTCCCCGACAGCGGTGTTTGACACAAACAGTTTCCGCGTCTAGCATAGGCTGAATGAGCCGAACCCGACCGGTTCGTCCGTCGAACGCGGACATGTCGCGCGACGCGGTGCCCTGGAGTCCCGGTACTTGAACCAGAAGGAGATGACATGAACCGAACCGCAGTTCTCGCCGTCCTTTGCCTGCTCGTTGCGTACGCCGGCGCCCAGTTCCGGGAAACCACTGTGCTGCTGCCCGATACGCTCGGTGGCGTCGGATACCCGGGTGCGATGGTCTACAACAGCGGCGCCAACCGCATCTACGCCGGCGGGACCGCGAGCGACGCGGTAGCCGTCATCGACGCGGCGACCGGCACGCGTGTCGCCCGGATCTCCACCCCACCCGGCGAGGGAATCTATGCGCTATGCTACAATCCGGCCAACAACAAGCTCTATGCCTCAACCAGCGTCAGCTCCGCCAAGCTGCTGGTCATCGACGGCGCGACGCACGCAGTGCTGGCAACGGTGCCTGTAGGCGGCTACGTCAACGCAATTCTAGTCAACCCGGCGACCGACCGAGTCTACTGCGTGAACTCGGGCGTGGACTCGGTTACAGTCATCGACGGAACCACCAACGGCGTCGTCACGACGGTGAAGGTAGGTGACTATCCGTACGCGCTCTGCGTCAACGCGACCAACAACAAGATCTACGTCGCAGGGAACTCCGACAGCTCAGTCACCGTCATCGACGGCGCGACCAACAACGTCGTCGCCACTGTCCGGGTCGGCCGCGGCCCGATCGCGCTCTGCTGGAACTCGGGCGAGAATAAGGCGTACAGCGCCAACAGCACCGATGGCAGCGTCACCGTCATCGATGGCGCAACCAACAACGTCGTCGCCACTGTGGCGACCGGGACTCTAACCCGCGACGTCTGCTACAACCCGACCAACAGCAAGGTATACGCTGCGGCAAATGGCACCAGCAAGCTCGTGGTCATAAACGGAGTGACCAACGCCATCGACACGTTCTTCACGGTCGGCCAAGCCTACGCGGTCGGATACAATCCAACCAGCAACAAGGCCTATTGCACCTGGCAGTACAGCCGTCGGGTCACCATCATTGACGGCACGGCCGATACCGTGCTCGGCACGGCCGACGTCGGCTACACGCCGGGGCCGGTCATCCACGCCGCGACGGGCAACCGGGTTTTCGTCTGCAACCGCGACGACAACAACCTGAGCATCGTGGATGGCGTGTCCGATTCGACCGTCGCGACCGCGTATGTCGGCTTCTACCCGTACGGCGCCTGCTATGATTCGCGGCAGAACCGGCTCTACGTGCCCAACGCGCATGGGCCGACGGTCGCGGTCGTGGACTGCGCGACGAACACCGTCGACGCCGAGGTGGCGGTCGGTCAGGATGTGAGTTCGGCCTGCTTCGACAGCGTGGACAACAAGATCTTCTGCGCCGTCTCCGGTTCGCAGCGGGTTGCGGTCATTAACGCGGCGACCGGTGCAGTAGTCGACTCGGTGCCGGTCGGCGGCAGGCCCTTTGGAATCCTGTACAATCAGGCGTCGGGCAAGGTCTACTGCTCCGACATCTATACCGACTCGCTGTTCGTCATCAACGCGGCGACCAACGCGGTTCTGGCGCGAATGAGCCCCGGCAACAACCCTGTTGCACTTTGCCTCAGCACTGCCGGTAACAAGGTCTACGTCGCCACCCGTGACGACGACCAGGTCAGGGTTATCGATGGCGTCACGAATCTCGTTCTTGACTCGATACCGGTCGGCGACGGCCCCTACTTCCTCTGCTACAACGGCAATGACGACAAGGTGTACGTCGCGAACTACGGCGACAGCACCGTATCGGTCATCGATTGCGCGGGCGACTCCGTCGTTGCCACCGTCAAGGTCGGCCGCTGGCCGTTCCGGTTGGCATACAACCCCGACCACAACAAGGTCTACGTCGTCACCGGCTCTGGGAGCAGTGTCGCTGTGCTCGACGGCGCCGGCGACAGCATCATCACCAAGGTCAGCGTCGGCCAGAGTCCGCTAAGCGTCATCTACAGTGAACGCACCGGGCTTGCCTACGTCGGCGTCAGTGCGAGGAACATCGTGCTCATAGACGGTGCCACCAACGAAGTGAGGAAGAACGTACCTTCCGGCGTCCGGGTCGAGGTCTTCGCCCTGAACCCGTCCGGCGGGCGGGTCTACGCCATCAGCCCGTACGGCTCGGACATCACAGTTGTCGTTGACTCTCTGACCGGCATCGCGGAAGCGATGAGTGATGAACGAGCAACGATGAAAGCCGGTCCCACCATCGTCCGCGGCGTCTTCCTACTGGATGGGGACTGTCCCCGCACAGGGACCATCCCCAAAGCCGTCCTACTGGATGCATGCGGCCGCAGGGCAATTGATCTCAAGCCCGGCGCGAATGACGTGCGTCGCCTCGCGCCCGGGGTATACTTCGTCCGGCGCCTGGCCGGCGACTACCGGGCTACCGAGAAGGTGGTCTTGCAGAAGTAGACGGCAGACAGTAGACAGCATACAGGGCAGGGGCGGGCGAAAGCCCGCCCCTGCGTCCTTCGATCTACTCGCCGTGACGATGTCCTAGGCTCGCTGCCGAGCGCGATTCTACGACGCTGTAGAATAGCGCGGCAGCGGGCTTTCGGGCCTATGTGTTTGAGGCTCGAGGCCTTAGGCTTGAAGCTGACGAAATGACCCCTGTACCTGAGGGAATACCCCCTGCATCGTTCACATCGTTGTATCGTACATCGTTCCTCAGACAGTCGCAAACGTAGTCCCGGAAAGTCCTTCGTCCCTGGTCTCCAGAGCAGTCTGACCGGGAGTTCGAGGGCTTGCGTGCCGAACAGCAGGGGATGCAGTTTGCCGGTCTGCAGTCCGGGTTCCTCTCCACTGAGTCCGGGCGTTTGCGGCCCGGACTGCCGCTGAGACAGCAGTCCAGATTGCGTGCGGGTCAGTCTCCAGACTTGCCTGCCGGGCTATGCGCGGAGGCAATGCAAACTGCAGAATGCAGACATCAAAGTGCAGAATGGCGGACCCGAGGATCACCACCAAGGCACCAAGGCACTACGATGGAGGAATGACGAAGTCCGAATGACGAATGACGATTGAAACTCGAAGCCCGAGGGATGAAACCGCCGATGCACGCCGATGGACGCAAATAGGCGGACCTGGGTAGTTCAGAATCTAGAAACCAGAGGCAACGCGGCCAAAGGCCGCGAGTTTCCAAGCGAGCCTCTCAAGCAGCTCTTGACCGAGCTTTCGCACGTGCTGCCGAGGGATCTTCCCTTCGACCTTTTGGCACAGCTTTGAGCTGCGATTCCCCAGTTCCCATTTGGCAGTTTGCGGTGGAGGAGCGGACCCAAGGCTGAGTAGTCTGCGGGTTCCGTGGATAGCAGGCCGCGGGGTTGACATCCTCGGTCACTGGACTAGAATCTCATTCTGAGCAGACCGTCTTGCGTGTAGACGGATACCCCTGGCGAGCGGCCGCGGTCCATGCGTGTGGCCGGGAAATGCCGCACCCCGGGGTGGCATCAAGTCGAGAGTAGAGGAGACATCGTAGATGAGCAGCAAATCCGACCGTTGGCATCGCAGGCCTGCAAAGCCTGACGCTGCCGAGGACCGCGGTCCGGGCGTGACGCCGCAGACAGCAGCGCACGGCGGGCAGCCATCCGCCGACACGCCGGTGCAGGAAGCAGAGGAGTGGTGCATGAAGGCGGTTGCCCTGCACCGGGAAGGCCGACTCGAGGACGCAATCCCTCTTTTCGATAAAGCGCTGGAGCTGAATCCCCGTGAAGCCCGAGGCTGGGCGGGCAAAGGTCTCTGTCTTGATGCGCTGGGCCGAGACGAAGAGGCGCTCGCCTGCTACAGCGAGGCACTCGCAGACGCCCCACGGGACGCCGAGGTCTGGTGGCTCAAGGGTGATGCCCTTGAAAGGCAGGGCCGGCACGAGGAGGCGCTGCGACACCTGGACAAGGCACTCGAGCTCGATCCCTGCCTGGCAAACGCGTGGATCGACGAAGGACTGGCCCGCAAGGCTCTCGGCCGGTGCGATGAAGCGGTTCGCTGCTATGACCAGGCGCTGAAGCTGGACAGGCGCAGCCCGGAAGCCTGGTACAACAGAGGGAACGCCCTCTGTGCCCTGGGACGGTTTGAGGAGGGACTCCGCTGCTTCAGCGAGTCGCTGGTGCTCAACCCGCACGACGCGAGCGCCTGGAGCAACAAAGGCGTCTGCCTTGCCGGCCTGGGCCGCCACGAGGAAGCGGTCGCCTGCTTCGAAAAGGCCCTGCAGATCGACCCCTTGTACCCGGTGGCTTGGCGGGCAAAGGCAGTGGCACTGGAACGGCTTGGCCGGATAGCGGAAGCGGTCGAGGCGTACAAGCAGTTCATCACGCTTGCATCTGCCGACGATGCCGCGTCGGTCGAGGGCGTAGAGAAGCACGTTCGCGAGTTGGAGAGCGCATCGGCCGCATCGTAGAGACGCGTCCCGGCGCGTTGACGGGCGACCGGGAAGGATGAGACGGGTCCAAGCCCTGGCAGAGAGGAGCCCGGGTTTCGAGGCGGGGGCGGGGACGGGGCTTCTCTCCAGCTTGACAGCAGGTTAATCCCGGCCATCCTTGTATCGGGAATGATGACCTTCATCCGTGATGTGAGTTCTGCGTGGCGTCCCTGCGCGTGTCCGCAGGTTACCTCGAACATCGCTGAGTCGGCAGGGCGTCGAGCCGGAGAGTTCTAGTTGCCTGGCGAGTCCGGACCGACAAACCGGCCGTCCAGGAACTGGGACAAGGCAGCGGCGTTCGCGGCCGTGGCCGCCCTTTCGCCGATTGTCCTGCTGGTCCTGGAGCGCGGCATCCTGGCCAGGGCGCGCGCACTCCTCTCCGACACCAATGCCGCCGCAATCAGGCCGCCGGTGTCCTGGTTCGTGGTCCATGTCGATGTTGTCGCCTGGGCATGGGTGATCTTCTTCGTGGTACTGGCGTTCGTCTTTCTCCGCGATACGGGGTCGGAGGAAGAGGCGTTGGCCGTGTCGGAGGCATTCGACGACTACCCCGAGACGGAACCCCGGCCGGAGGTGGCGACGGCGGGTCCCCGCATTGCAGCACCACGGGCAGCAGCGGAGCCGTCGGCAGGGAGTCGCGACTCCGTGCCGGTGGTGCCGAACATGCCGCAGGCCCTGGCCTGGTTGAAGAAGGGTAACGAGTTGTACGCCTTGGGTCACGTCGAGCAGGCGATTGCCAATTTCGACAGTGCCATCAGGCTCAATCCGCGCCTCGCCGGTGCCTGGGCCGGCAAGGGGCTGGCCAGCAATGCCCTGGGTCAGTACCAGGAAGCGATCCGCTGCTATGATGAGTCGCTCCGACTCGATCCGCGGGATCCGGCAGTCTGGCACGACAAGGGTAACACGCTCTGCGCCATCGGGCGGCTGGAGGGAGCACTCAACTGCTTCAACGAGACGCTGGTACTCGACCCGCGCGACGCGAGGGCGTGGAACAACAAGGGCATCTGTCTTGCCAGTCTGGGCCGCCCCGAGGAAGCGCTTCCCTGTTGCAGCAAGGCCACCGAGCTGGATCCTTCTTTCGCCGTGGCGTGGCACGCCAGGGCGGTCATAGAGGAACGCCTGGGCCTGCTGCCGCAGGCAATCGCGACCTACAAGCGGTTCGTCACCCTCGCCCCGGAAGGCGAAGCAGTGGTCGAGAGAGTCCGGCGGCATGTGAGCGCGCTCGAAGCCGCTCCCAAGACAGAGGCCTGAGCCGGTCGCCTGACCGGAGTTCCTTCAGTTCCCCGGATCACTGCCGCAATGCAGGCCAGACGAATGCCGGCAGTGCGGCAACTCGCGGACGAGGCGGAGAAAGAAAAGCCGGAGTGGCGATGCCACCCCGGCGTCGGTTCGAAAGGCGTCGCTACCTGAGCAGCACCAGTGGTTCGGTGACCACCTGGTTGCCGGCCGCTACCGTGCAGAGATAGAGACCGTTCCGGTTGCCGCGCAGGTCCAGCCGGGCGTTGTTTCCGGTCGTCGTCCGGCGGGCGCCGGCCCGCAGCTTGACCGGCGGGCGCGCCGCCGACATAATCTCTGGAGTGAATTCCATACCGAGAGGAGATTGAAGAATGCTGAGGCAATTCGCGCTACTGCTGGGCGCCGCGCTGACACTGGCGGCGGCGCAGCCGGTGATACCGTACGATTCGCTGTTGGTAGACCGGGTAGGAATTGACGGCGTTATCGACAACGAGGAAGGGCCGGAGTACCCCGCTACCTACAAGGACAAGGCGTCGGGCATCACGGTTCACTGGGGATTCGACGACAGCCTGATCTACGTCGGGCTGGAGACCAAGAGCCGCGGCTGGCTGGCAATCGGGTTCGGTTCGGCCAGGATGGACAAGTCGAACATGATGATCGGCTACTTCACCGAGGATTCGACCGAGGTTATGAACCAGGTCGGGGCAAACTACGCCCACAACCGCTCAGCGCAGTCGGACAGCGCCATCCGCGAGGCCGAGATCGACCGTGACGAGGAGACCGGCGTCACGGCCATGGAATTCTCCTACCCGCTGCGGTTTCCCGCCGGTGAGGCGCTGGCGGTTCCGGGCTTGGAGCCAGGCGGGGCGTACGACGTTATCCTCGCCCAGAACACCAAGAGCATTTCGCTCCGCGCGAAGCATACCAACTACAGCACGCTGAAGGTGAAGTTGGCCGCCGGACCGCCTCCGCCACCGCCAACCCAGACGCAGGAACAGCCGGAGCCGGGGCCGCAGAAGTAGGGCCTGCATTCGGGCGGAACCGGGCCGGGCAGAAGCGCGGATGCGGAAGGCGTCACCGGCGCTAC
Organism: candidate division WOR-3 bacterium; assembly: GCA_016867815.1. Classification (NCBI taxonomy): domain Bacteria; kingdom Pseudomonadati; phylum Caldifarciminota; species Caldifarciminota bacterium. Next base: position 34,696 of record VGIR01000004.1, read on the forward strand.
GTTGTCTCCGCTACCTTGACTTTCCTGAGGGAGGAGCTATTGTTTCCCTCGCCATGAGAAATCTCTTCGCAGCTATTCTGGCCGCCTTGGCGCTGACGGCCTGCGCCGGCGCTCCGGGCCGGCAGGTCGTGGCCGTGGTCAACGGCGAGAAGATCGCCGCCGCCGACGTCGAGGCGATGCTCCCCCAGAACCTTGACTCGGTGCGGGCCGACACGGTCAGGAAACAGGTCCTCGACAACATCATCACCCGGAAGCTGTTCGCCCAGGAGGCGAAGCGCGCGGGCATGGATAAGGATGCCGAGTACCAGGTAGAGCTGGAGCAGAAAGCGCTGGTGAACCAGCGGCTGTACGACACGATTACGGCTGCCGGCAACCGGTTGACCGAGGCCGAGCTGCAGGCGGCCTACAAGCTGCTGCAGGTCGAGGCGCACCTGAGAATGATCTCGGTCCCCGACGAGAGCGTGGCCCGCCGTCTGGCGGCCGAGCTGAACCAGGGAGCGGTCTTCGAATCGCTCGCCGTGAAGTACTCGAAACACCCCAGTGCGGTCAAGGGCGGGGACGCCGGTTTCGCTCCACTCCTCTACATCGACGAACCGCTGCGGACCAGGGTGACGGTTCTGAAGCCGGGCCAGCGCACCGAGCCGACGCCGGTGTCGGGCGTGTGGCAGATTGCGGAGCTGCTGGAGACGAGGCCGGCAGACCCGGGCCCGCCGCCGCTCAGCCAGTACCGGCCGGAGTTCGAGCGGCGAGTGAAGCAGTTGCAGCGGCGGGAACTTGCGAACCGGTACATGGCCGACCTGCGGCAGCGCATCACTTACAACCCGGAAGGCCTCGATATCCTGTGCAAACCGATTGACGAGATGACCGAGGCCGACAAGGACGTGGCCGTTGCCTACAAAGACAAATCGAAGTACGTGAAGGTGACGAGACTGCTCCCCGTCGCGGCCCGGTTCACGCCGATGCTCGACTCGGCGACAAAGAAGTACGCGGTGCGCCGCTACATTGAAGAGGACCTGATGTACGAGGACGCGCTGCGCATGGGGCTGCAGAAGGCCCCGGAAATCGTGCGGCAGCTGGCGGTCAAGCGCGAGGATGTGTTGTACAAGGCGCTGTTCAAGGCGGAGATCTCCGACAAGCTGAACGTATCCGATGCGGACGTGATGGACTATTTCCAGCAGAACCGCGAGAATCTAACGACCCCGGACACGAACCAGGTCGCGAACATGATTCGCAGCCGACTGCTGACCGAGCGCCGCGACGCCCGGATGCAGGAGTACGTGGCCGAGTTGAAGGCAAAGGCGAAGATAACGATCAACCAGGCGGCGCTCGCCGCCGTGAAGAAGCAAGCGACAGCAAGGGTCAATCCCAGGCAATAAGGAGCGGCGATGATAAACCGATATCTACTGGTTCCGGCGGCGGTGCTGGCGGCAGCAGTTTTCCTGTCCGGCTGCGGCAACAGCAGTACTCAGAAGAGCGCGCCGGCCCTGACCGGGCCGGTGCTTGCCAGCGTGAACGGCGACAAGCTGACCGTGCCCGAGCTCGATTCGCTCTCACCCGAGGGGTTCGATGTCACCCGCGAGAACCTGCCCAAGATTCTCGACAAGTGGGTCTCGAATACGCTGATGTACCAGGAGGCCGTGCGCCGCGGGGTAGAGAAGGAACCGCAGATACAGGCCCGCCTCAAGCGGCTCGAGCGCGACTACCTGGTCAACGAGCTCTTGGACCGGTTGACCGCCCCCGAACGTATTCAGCTGGGCCACGTAACGCAAAATGGAGTGGAGTTGGACAACATCGGAAGCCAGGTCTTGGATTACTACAGAAAGCATAAGGAAGAGTTCAGTTACGAGGTGAAGATAACCCGCATCGTGCTGGCCGACAGCCTGATGGCCGTTCAGACGCTCGCGGAACTCCGGGCCGGGGCTGACTTCGCCAAGCTGGCCAAGGAATGGTCGCAGGACGTGGCACTCGAGGCCGGCCAGGAGTCGCGCTATTTCGCCCGGAACGTCGGCGACCCGCGGATGGGCGGCGACCCGGCCGTGGCCGAGGCCATCTTCGCGCTTTCGCCCGGACAGATCTCGGACGTCGTCCCGAGCCAGGAAGGCTACCAGATCATTAAGCTCGTGGATAAGAAGAAGGTGAAGGCGGACGTGACCTTCGCCGAGGCGAAGCCCGACATCGAGGCGATTCTCTTGTATCGTCGGAGCCAGGCGATTGTAGACAGCGTGCTCAGTGCCCTGCGCGCGACCGCGAAGATTGAGCTGAAGCCGGACGCGTATTTCGAGAAGTAGGGAGAAGTCGGGGTACAGAAAGTGGAAATGGCGAAGGGAGGAGTGCCGGCGGTCGTGACTTTGGCCTTGTGCCTTCTCACTTTCCACCCGGCGCACGCGGCTGAGCCGGCCGACAGCATCGTCGCCGTGGTCGGTGATGAGCTGATTCTCGCCAGCGAACTCAACCAGGCGGTGACTTTCCTGCGGCTGTCGCAGCCGGACACGACCGCGTCGGAAGCCGCGCTGGAGGACCTGGCGCTGGGCCGCCTCATCGACGACCTCGTACTGGAGGAGCAGGCGCGGCGCGAGACAGTCGAGGCGGCGCCGTCGGAAGTCGCGGCCGAGGTGGATGGCAATATCGCCGCCGTTAAGGAGCGTTTCGGGGACGAGGAGCGGTACCGGGAGGCGCTGGCGGTCGAAGGCTACACCGAGCGGGCACTGCGCCAGCGCTACGAAAGAGATGCGCGGCGCAAGCTGCTCGCCCGCAAACTGATGGAGAAAGCCGGGCTCACCCAGATCTACGTCTCGCCGAGCGAAGCCGAGCGCTTCTACAACGAGAACCGAGATTCCATCGCCCGGGTGCCGGGAAGAGTGGCCCTCGCCCACGTCCTGCTTGTCTTTGCGCCGGGCCCGGCCGCTGACTCCGCCGGTCAGCGCCGCATGACCGAGGTGATGGATGTGCTGGCGAGGGGTGGCGACTTCGCGACCGTTGCCGCTTCATTCTCCGACGACAAGCGGACAGCCGCCCGAGGCGGCGACCGTGGCTGGGTGGAGATAGCGCAGCTGCCCCCGGAGTTGATGATGGTTCTGTCGCAGCTGGAACCCGGTCAGACCTCGCCGCCGTTCCCGACCCGCGAAGGCTACATGACGGTGAAGTTCGAGCGCAAGGGCGAGGACCGCGTTCGCTTCCGGCAGATACTGATCCGCGTGCCGGTCACGCGTGGCGACACGGTCCGGGCGCGGACTCTCGCCAACTCAGTCCGCCGCAAGGCGCTCGAGGGAGTACCTTTCGACTCGCTCGCCCGGCAATACTCGCAGGACCCGGTGACTGCCGACTCGGGCGGCCGGCTGGGCGAGTTCCTGGTCGTCGGTCTCGCCCCGCCGTTCAACCAGGTCGTCGCCGGCATGGACTCCGGTGACGTGAGCGAGCCGGTGCTCTCCGAGCACGGCTACCACATCATCAAGGTCTTGTCCAAGCAGCCGGAGCAGATTCTCTCCTACCTCGAACTGCAGGAGAACATCCGCAACTACCTCTATCAGCAGAAACTGGGCGAGCGGCTCGAGACCTACCTCGACCGCGTGCGCGGCAAGGTGTACGTCAAGCGATTCCGTTCGACCGGCTCGTCAGGCTAGCGCCACATGAAGCGTACGGCAATCGTCATGGCAGTAGTCATTCTGGCGCTGGCGGCGGCCCAGGCGCAGCCGGTCGCCTCGGATACGGCTTCGCGGGACGACGTCGTGCTGGCGGCAAGACAGGCGCTGGAAGCGGCGAGCCGGAATCTCGGCCGCACGCTCACGTTCGTCATTGTGGCGGTTCTGGTCGCGGCCGCGCTGGCCGTGTGGCGGACATGGTCCCTGAGCCGGAAGGTCGCAAGGCTCGAGGACCTGCGGTCGTCGTGGGAAGGACGATTCGCTGGTACCGCGGACGAAGTCCTGCGCTTGAAGCGGAAGCTGGCCGATTCCGAGAGCAGGGTCGGAAAGATCGAAGCAGACACGGCTGCCCTGCGGCCTGCAGAGCAGGATGCCGCAACCGCTCAGGTCGCGATGGTGCAGTCCGAGATGGTGGCGCTGCGCGAACGTCTTGACCGCGCCGAGGAGAACCTGGAGGCGGTCGCTGATCACACCGTCGTGACGAAGCAGGAACGCGCCGCCGTCGAGGAACTGGTCCGAAGCGCCATCGAAGAACGGGGCAGGGCGGAGGATCTGGCGAAGGCAGTGGCCGAAGAACGGGCAAGAATCGAGGAGCTGGTCAAGACGGCCGCCGGCGAGCGGGGCAAGGTCGGGGACCTCGCGCGCAGCGTCGTCGCCGAGCGGGCCCGGGTGGAGAGCGTGGCGCAGGCCGCCGCCGCCGACCGCGCCAAGACCGAGGGCCTGGTCAAGACCGCGGTCAAGGCGCAGTCAGCGGCTGAGGCCGGCGCGGCGCGGGCCGAGGCGGTGGCGCGGCGTACGGCAGCGGTCGATTCGCTGCGGGCCGGCGACCAGAGGCTGGATCAGCAGGCGTACCCGGCGGCGGTTCGGGCATACACGCTTTGTTTGGAATCTCTCGCCGGCGGGCCCTGGGACGAACCGGAGCTGCGATTCCACGCCCTGCACGGCCGTGCGCTTGCCAATCTGCGTCAGCGGGAGTTCGGTCGGGTGCTGTCCGACGCGGCCGAAATCGAGGGCGTAGGTTCCGACCGGGCACAAGGCGCCTCACGGCTTCTGTCCGGGGTCGCCCGGCTGTGGCAGGGCGACGTGCCGCGAGCCCTCAAAGACTTCGCCGACGCCACGGCGAGAGACGCGGGGGCGCGGGCGGCCATCGTTCAGGACGAAGACATCGCCGCCTGGGTCAAGGTCAACTCGAGGCGGGCAGCTCCGGTCAAGCAGTACATCCGGGAACTGGGCCGGGAACTGGAACAGCCCAGCCACTGACTTCCCGGACGACACCCAAGGGCAGAACCGGGCCGGATCGCTGAAGCCACCGGCAGCGCCTGGTGCTGCCACGGCTTGACTGGGGTGGCGCAGGGGCTAATCTTTAGGGCCTATGCACTGGCTCCTGTGCGTGATCGGCCTCTCGGTGCGCGTCGCGTCGCTGCCGGGGTCGGCCTGGGGCGACAGCCTGCCCGGCCCGGCCCGCAGCGCGTTTTCGTTCGCGCAGCTTGCCAACAGCCGGTACTCCGTCCACTCCGGGTTTGATGACTCCCTGCCGGCGCAGGTAATGGCCAACGTGCTCTGGGCGATGAGCCGCGCGCCGCAAGTCGGCAGTGGGTACCGGGAGTTCTACGTGGCTACGTCCAGCAATGTCTATCGCTACGACCCGCTAGCCCTCCGCCTGACTCTGCATCGGGCCGGTGACCATCGCTACAATTCCGGTTCGGCGTTTGAGGTGGGCGTCGCCGCCGACCGGGCGGAAGCAGCCGGCATGGCGATCCAGGCAGGGCTGCTCGCCGGAACTGCCTTCAGGGGCGGCGGGACGGAGGTGGTCAGCTGCCCGATGCAGTGGGCCGCAGACCACGCCGCCACCGCATGGCTGCCGGGCCACCGGGTCCAGATGGTCAACGTTTTCGGCCGGGCCGCCGCTGGGCCGCTCGACACGCTGTGCGTCGCCTTCTCGTCGGATTCAAGCCTGCCACAGCCACATGTCGTCGGACCCGATACTTTCGAGGCGGTGATGGCCGACCTGCACCAGGATTCGTTGTTCAACTCCGTCGAGTTGTCGCAGGAGAACGTTTCTCAGCTCTGCTGGGCCGCCTACGGCGTTACCCCGCATCTGACCTACAACCGCCGCCAGGGATTGACAGTGCCCAGCGCGATGGCGAGCTACTACCTGACCGACCGCATCTACGTCGTCAGCGCCTACGAAGTCAGCCGGTATCACAACCGGCTTATGGTCGCGGCCGACGCGGCGAAGCGCGACCACCGTTTGGAGCGGGTCGCAGCCGGCGACCGCCGACCCCAGTTGCGGGCGGCCTCGGCGCGGATTCCCGGCAGCGCGCCGACCTACTTCGTCATCTGCGTTCCGGACACGGGCTCCGGCCCGGTGATGATTGAGGCTGGCACTGCCGGATTCCAGCTGCTCGCGCAGGCACGGGCGCTCGGGCTTGCCGGGTTCCTGGTCGTGCCGCTCGACCGCACCGAACGGCGGGCAATTGCCTCGGCGCTCGGGCTGCCTTCCGGTCACGTCCCGGCGCTCGTGTTCGCCGTCGGTGAAGCTGAAGGTGTAACTGCCGACGGTGGGTCCGCTGCCGACGTCGTGACAATCGTCCGGGCGCAGTCGGCCATGCGCCGCGGCAGCCTGCGGGTCGAGTATCGGCTGAGCCGGGCAGGGCAGGTCCGCGCGGAAGTCTTCGACATGCTGGGAAGGCCGGTCAAGTTGCTCCTGACCGAACAGCAGACGTCCGGGTATCACGCCGTCGAGTGGGACGGCAGCGGCGAGGACGGCGTGCGCCTGAAGCGCGGCACCTACCTCGTCGTTATCATCTCCGGCGCGACCGTCGCCAAGCACAAAGTCAGTCTCGGCTAGAAGCCCCCGCTTCGCGCCATCTACCTCCGAAACCTCGAAGCCGGCCAGCGCCTACTTGACGCTCCAGACTCCGGGCTGTAGGCTTCTGATAAGGTGGATGCGTTGTCGCGCTGCGACCGTTTCGCGGACGTCCGGATACTGCCCGCAGCAGAGGTGTCCTGATGCCGAGGCCGGAAAGGCTTGGCTTGCTGGTCTGCGAGTGCTTGCACCCGGCCGCAGTCGAGCTGGTGCGCGCCGCGCGGCTCGAGGACGTCCGGTTGATACCATTTCCCGGCGACTGCAGCAGACAACTTGACGGCTGGCAGGAGATTGAGCGGGCCGTGGCGACGCTGGGCGACTGCCAGCAGTTTCGCATGCTCGCCGGCGCTTGCGTCCCCGGCCCGGCCCCAGCCATCCTCGCCGGACGGCAACTGCCGATCGTCCGATGCTTTGACGGCCTGCCCCGGGCTTTGTCTGATGCCGGGCGCGAGCGACTGGGGCTGCTGATCGAGAAGACGGCGCTGGAGTGGCGGCTGGAGTGTCAGCGGACGCGATTGAACGTCATCCTGTCCGGCGCCTACCGGCGGCTCACGGACTTCGGCATGGTGACGGAACTCGTGAGCGGGCTGGCCGGGACCCTGGCTGAGGAGAAGGTCGTGGACAGAGTGTTCGGCCTGTTCGCGGCGATGCTGGCGCCGACGACGATGGTCTTCGCTGCGCTGGAGGAAGGCAAGCTGCTCCGAATCTGGTCGCGGCCGGCGGGGTTCGGAGAATCCGAGGAGGTGAAACGACGGCTCGTGGCTTTCAGCCGCTCGCATGCCTGGACAGAGAGCGGGGCTGGGTTTCGTTTGAGCCTGCGGCACCGGACCAGGACGCTCGGCGTGCTCGAAGTCGAGGGCGCCTCCTTCTCCGAGTACCGGGATCACTACCTCGATCTGGCGCTGGTAGTTGCCCGGACAGGCGCGCTCGCTATCGCCGATGCCCGGCTGTACCGGGAGATGAAGGGGCCGAACCGATCCTACCTCGGATTCGCCGAGGACCTGCAGGACGCGCTCGCCGCCCGCAAGCGGGCCGAGGAGAAGCAGGCGCAGCTGATGAAACAGGTCGAAGCCGCCAACCTGGAACTGGCCGCATTCGCACACACTGTGGCCCACGACCTGAAGAGCCCGCTCGGCGCCGTTCTTGGTTTCGCCGAACTCCTGACCGATGCAGCCGTGGAACTGAGCAGCAAGGATGTCCGCGAGTCGCTGCAGGCGGTCCACCACAGCGCACGCAAGATGAACAACATCATCGACGAACTCCTGCTGCTGGCCGAGGTGCGCGAGGCCGAAGTCGAGAAGCAGCCGGTCGAGATGGCCGCAATCGTGTCCGGCGCGCTGCAGCGTCTCTCGCACATGACGGCGGAGTATGCGCCGGAAATCGTGCTGCCTGACAGGTGGCCGCTAGCCCTCGCTCACGGGCCCTGGATTGAGGAAGTCTGGGCCAACTATCTGTCGAACGCGATGAAGTACGGCGGCAGGCCGCCGCGGCTGGAGCTGGGGGCCGACACTGCGGACGGCAAAGCCCGGTTCTGGGTCAGGGACAACGGGCCCGGACTGACACCGGAACAGCAGGCGCGACTCTTCATGCCTTTCACCCGGCTGCACCACGCGCGGGCTACCGGCTCGGGACTGGGGCTTTCCATCGTGCGCCGCATCATGGAAAAGCTCGGCGGCGAGGCCTGGGTTGAGAGCGAATCGGGCAGAAGCAGCAGATTCGGTTTCACGCTTCCGCATGTCCCCGCGTCTGACTAGCGGCCTCACGCTGCCCAAACCGTCGGCGTCGGTGACCGGATGATAGAGTCACGGACCGTGACTCCGATGACGCTCGTGTACGCGCTGGCGCTGGCCGCATACCTGTCGCTGGCCGTGCGGGTGCTCCGGCGCCGGCCGCGCACGCTGCTCCACTGGCTGTGTGCCGCCGTGCTCGTCGCGCTTGCTCTCTGGAGCGTCGAGGACATTGTCCACGGCATGCCGGACGCGCCAAGGGACCTGGTCTGGCTGTTCGGGTACGTCGGCTCGCTGGGCTGGGTCGGGTTTGCTAGCGTCTACCTCGCCTTCGCGATGGTGCTGACACGTCGGCTCAAGCTGCTGCGGTCCTGGCTGTTCTGGCCGGTGCTCGTCGTCCCGCCCGCGCTGATCATCTGCGCGCAGTTGGCCGGGAAGCTCACTGCCGACTACGACCGCAGCGTCTACGGTTGGAGGACGGTCTGGGCAAAAACCGCCTGGGTTCCGTCCTATTATGCGTACTACGGGCTGTATACGCTGGCAGCGCTCTTCCTGATATTCAAGTTGTGGCAGTCGGCCAAGACCTACCGTGAACGGAGACAGACAGGCCTGATTCTCAGCACCAGCCTCATCACTCTCGTGCTCGGCACGGTCACCGACGTCGTGCTGCCGCAGTTCACTTACCTCGGGATTCCCGACCTCGCCGGCGCGCTCTGTCTGATCTGGGCCGGCGGGCTCTACCTTGCGGTCACCCGCTACGGGCTGATGTCGGTTACTCCCCAGCGTGCCGCCCGCGAGATCATTGCCACGATGGCCGACGCCCTGCTGCTCCTGACACCGGAGGGTGAGATCGCGATCGCGAACCAGGGCGCCGCCGACCTCTTCGGCAGAGAGATACAGGGACTGCGCGGGCAGAAGGCCGAGCAGTTCTTCGTCCTGCCCGACCTGTTCCGGCAGACATTCATCCGGGTCGGTGATGGGGTTGCGTTGAGCGCGCTCGATCTCGAATGTCAAGGTCAAGGCGGCCGTATCGTCCCGGTCAGTGTATCGAGCCGGCTGATGCGGGACAAAGGCGGCGAAACCGTGGGCAGCGTCTGGGTTATCCGTGATGTCACCGCCCGGCACGAGGCCGAGCAGCGTCAGGCGCATTTGCTGCGGCAGGTCGAGGCCGCGAACCAGGATCTCGCCGATTTCGCGCACGTGGTGGCGCACGACCTCAAGAACCCGCTCTGCGCCGTGCTCGGTTTCGCCGGGCCGCTGACCGCCGCCGACGTCCGTTTGAGCGACAAGGACGTTTCCGAGTCGCTGCAGGCAATCGGCCAGAGCGCGAGGAAGATGAGCAGCATCATTGACGAACTCCTGCTGCTGGCCGAGGTGCGTGAGGCCGAAGTCGAGAAGCAGCCGGTCGAAATGGCCGCGATCGTGTCCGGCGCGCTGCAGCGCCTTTCGCACATGACGAAGGAGTATGCGCCGGAAATCGTGCTGCCCGAAACGTGGCCGGTAGCGCTCGGTCACGGGCCCTGGATTGAGGAAGTCTGGGCCAACTACCTGTCGAACGCGATGAAGTATGGCGGCAGGCCGCCACGGCTCGAACTCGGGGCCGCCGCGGCCGCAGGCGAGGTTCGTTTCTGGGTCAGGGACAACGGGCCCGGCCTGACGCCGGAACAGCAGTCGCGACTCTTCATGCCTTTCACCCGGCTGCACCAAGTCCGCACCACCGGGCAGGGATTGGGACTCTCCATAGTGCGGCGCATCATGGAGAAACTCGGCGGCGAGACATGGATCGAAAGCGAGCCCGGCAGTGGCAGCAGGTTCGGGTTCACTCTGCCGGCCAGTATGTGTGCCGGACGTTGCACCGGCAGGCCGACAAAACTACAGGTTGACATCGATGAACAGTGAGTTCCCGGAACTGCACACTTCTGACTTCGTTCTCTCCTTGTGCTATAATCCCGCATGCGATTCCTGATTGACGGTCTGGTACTTCTCGCCCTCGGTCTGAGCACGTATGCCGAGGCGAAGCGAGGCTTGTTCTTCGCCCTCTTCGATCTCATCCGAATCGTCATCGGGCTGGCACTGGGATTCGCCGCTTTCTCCCTGCTCCACCGGATGTCCGGCTCGTACCCGGCCGGCTTCGCCGCGTTCGGGGTCGCGGCCCTCATCGGCATCTTCGGCGTGCGTGCCCTGCTGCATGCGCTGCGGTTGGACCCGGCCTGGGGCCGGCTGCCTGCGGCGCGCTTCCTGGGAGGTCTCCTCGGCCTGCTGCTCGGCTGTCTCATCAGCGCGGTGTTCGTGCCGGTCATCGGCCGTTCCGGCTGGGGACGTGAGGCGGTCCCGCGCTCGTCCCTGGCCCGGCCGTTCCTCGATGCCGCGCCCACGCTCTACTACGTTGCCGATGCCGTCAACCTGGACTTCCCGATGCTCAACGCCCGGGCGGTCAGATTCGAGGATGAAGGCCGGGGCGCCGAGGCGACACTGGTTGATCGTATCAACTACTCCCGGCTCGACGGCTCGACCTGCATCGAATGCGGGTCCGCGGTTCACTTCGACGGCTACTTCCGTCGCGTCGGCGTATCGGTCTCGCCGAGATTCACCTGTCCGCAGTGCGGCCGGATGTCGGACGGGTGCCAGACTTTCGAGGGATTCCACGAGATGTACGGTCGCTGCCCGACTGACGTTTGCCGGGAGATAGGCCCGATCGACTGCGGGGTGTGGCCCAACGGCCGGCCGGTGATGCCGTATGGCGTGTGCCCGATAGACGGCTAGTCCATCGGTTCAGGCCGCTGACTCACCGGCCGCAAACCTCCAGCACCAAGCTCGGCGTAGACGCGATAGCGGGCGCCACGGCCAGCTGCCGGGTTGTCCTCAAAGCAATTGAACTGAGCTTCAAGAACCGCATCTCCGACTGAGCCGCCGCTCTCCTCAACACGCGAAGCCATTTGACTAGCCGGGCGCAGGACCGAATACTGCACTTAGAACACAACTTGGGGCGGTACTCCGGTGGTGACGTGAGTGACGGTGAGCCCGGCAGTGCCTCGGCCAATCCTTGGGACTGACCGGTGAATCGCACCGCAGGTAGCCTCGGCTGCAAGACCCGGGGCAAACCGGGCAGCGAACTCCACCGTAACGAGGAGGCAAACCTCGGGGCTGACCCGACCGGCCAGCTCCCCGGCTAAAAGGGAAGTTCACCAGCCGGTTGGTCCGGACGTTGCCCGGGAGATTGTGTGCGGGACGCCGGCCGGGTTTACCCGGAGGATTGCGCTGGAAGCAACGAGGGAATTAACCTCGCGGGCAATCGGTGGGGCAATCCCCGGGGCAGTCCCCCGGGCGGGGGTATCATTTCCCGGCCCCAAGCCCAAAGCCATAGGCCGCAAACAGATACGCCAGAGAGCCGTCTCCGCAGGATGATAAGAACCTGTCTCATCCGCGCCAAGGTCAGTTCCCGCTCGCCGCACTGCGATAGCATGGCCACCGTCTTCCAATTCCCTGCAGAGCGCCGGCCCCTGCTGGATAGTCTAGAGAGGGATCTACTGCTCCAGCGGTGTTCAATTCAAGTCGGCGCTCCCGTTCACAATGGACATCGCGAGCCTGCTTCCACAAGGTCAATAGCGTGTCAGCTCGGCGACAGGCTGTCGCTTCACGGTGACTGATTCCACTCTGTCCATCTGCTAGGTCCCGCAATATCGGCCCTTGGCCGACTGGCATGCGGCATGCAATCCAGTGCGGTGTGGAACAGTGGCAGACGCGGACTCCGCAGGAAGCACCTCGGGAGTTTCCGTGCACCAGAAGGCAGAGGAGGTAGTGTGGGACTGACAGAAACTGGATCCGAGCGCTTCCGGGCAGTACCGTTCCCAATCCAAAGGCGGCTCGTCGTCGACGCCGGGCGGCATGCGCGACGGATGAGCCTCGTCCACGGGTTGCTGGAGTTCGACATCACGCTGGTTCGGAGGCGTCTGCAGGCGGAGCGGGAGCGCACCGGCGAGCGGCCGTCGCTGACTGCCTACATGGCGGCATGCCTTGGCCGGGCCGTGGCTGCCGACCGCTCGGTGCAGGCATACCGGGACTGGCGGAATCGGCTGGTCATCTTTGATGATGTCGATATTGCCCTGATGGTTGAGATGCGCACCGCTGCCGGTTCGTTCCCCGTGGTTCACGTTGTGCGAGCGGCCGACAAGCGGAGTCTCCGCCAGATCGACGCGGAAATCCGCGAACTGCGCACCGGTCGGCAGGATCACATCGGGCTGGGGTACGGACGGGGCGCGAGGTTGTTCGCGCGACTGCCGCGGTTCGTGCGCGATCTCGTCTACCGCTACTACAAGGCCGAACCGTGTCGCTGGAAGCAACAGGGCGGCACCGTAGGTCTGACCGCCGTCGGGATGCTCGGGCAAGGTGGTGGCTGGGGCATTCACTGCTCCAACAGCAACCTGAGCGTCTGCACCGGTGGCATCACCGAGAGGCCGGTCTACATCGACAACGTCCTGACGAGACGCGAGTTCCTGTGCGTGACCGTGGCCTTCAATCACGACATCGTTGACGGCGGACCGGCGGCACGGTTCGTGACCCTTTTCAGGCGGCTGGTTGAGACCGCGGCGCTGCTGAGTCCTGAGGCGGAGGCTCCGATTCATGACCGGGCCGCCAGGCACGAGTTGGCGGTCACGGTCCAATCGGCCTGACGGGGCAGCGGCGGCGGACACGGCCGGTGCGGTTCGACGGCTTGACAGTGTCCAGCCGAGTTATATAATCCAGCGTGACTTGCCGCCGAATGCGAAGGGAGAGTAGATGAGAGAGAGAGACAGCAGGGGTCTCCGGCCGCTGGTGTACGTGGTCGATGACGAACCGCTGGTGGCCAGAGCGCTGTCCGCTATGCTGCGACAGGCCGGCTGTGAGGCGACCGTGTTCGACACGGGCCCGGCCGCGCTGGCGGCGCTGAACCAGGTCCGGCCGCAGCTGGTGATGCTGGACCTGGCCATGCCGGAGATGGATGGCATCGAGACGCTGCGCCGCATCCGCCTGGCCGCACCTGACCTGCCCGTGGTGATGGTGTCGGGCCATGGGACAATCCGCGCCGCGGTGGACGCACTTAGACTCGGCGCCTTCGACTTCCTGGAAAAGCCGGTTGACCAGGAACGGATGGAAGCTGCGCTTGCCCGGGCGCTGGAATGCTCGCAGTTGCGGCGCCAGGTGAGCGTGCTGCGGGCGGAGCTCGGGGAGCGGTTCCGGATGGTCGGCAGCTCAGGGGCGCTGGACCAGGTGAAGGACCTCGTAGGCCGGGCCGCGCCGACCGCGGCTGGGGTGCTGATTACCGGCGAGACCGGCGTGGGCAAAGAGCTGGTGGCGCGGGCGATTCACCTGCAGAGCCCGCGGCAGGCTGAGCCGTTTGTGGCACTCAACTGCGCCGCGATTCCCAAGGAGTTGATTGAAAGCGAGTTGTTCGGGCACGAGCGGGGCGCGTTCACCGGCGCCGAGGCCGCGCGCAAAGGCAAGCTGCAGGAGGCCGACAAGGGCACGCTGTTCCTGGACGAGGTCGCCGACATGAGTCTCGCAGCGCAGGCCAAGTTGCTTCGTTTTCTCGAGCATCCTGAGGTCGAGAGGCTGGGCTCGAACGAAAAGCACCTGCTGGACGTGCGGGTACTTGCCGCCACCAACAAGAACCTCGCGGCGTCTATCAAGGACGGCTCTTTCCGCGAGGACCTTTTCCACCGCCTGAACGTTGTGAGTATCAAAGTCCCGGCGCTGCGCGAGCGCCCGGAAGACATTGAGCAGTTGACCGCGTTCTTCCTCGAACGGTTCTGCCGGCAGTACAACCGGGTGCTGGCTCTTGCCCCGGAATGCCCGGCCGTTCTGCGCGACTACCACTGGCCCGGAAACGTGCGCGAGCTGCGCAACCTGATGGAGCGGGTAGCCGTGCTGGCCAGGACTAACCCGGTCGAGCCGGACGAGCTGCTGGCGTTCATTGGTCTCGAGACTCAGGTGCGCCATGACGGAACACTGAAGGCTACCTTGGACCGGGCCGAGCGCGAGGCCGTAGAAGGGGCGCTGGCTGCCGAAGAAGGCGTTGTTAGCGCGGCAGCGCGGAGGCTCGGCGTGGAGCGCGCCAGCCTGTACCGGATCATGAAGCGGCACGGCATCGCTCACGAGACGGCCGACTGAGAAACCGGGCCGACGTGCCCGGCCGTCGCCTGCCTCCACCTGCGCCGATTGCGGCCCGGTCGACGGCGCGCTCTCTCGTGGCTTCCATATCGACTCAAGGGCTAGTCAATCCAGCTTGACGGCCTTGTGCGTGAGCTTGGCGCCCGTGCTCTTGATGCGGTAGAGGTGAGTGCCTTGTTCGACGCGGCGCGTCAACTGGGCGTGGACGGGACGTCCGCTCGGCGCGGGCCAGGGCGGCGGACCCGCATCCGGAGGAAGTAGACCACCAGCGCCGCGGCGAGGAAGGCGCCGCCGTAGAGCAGGCTGCCGAGCAAGGCCTGGCCGACGCCGTGGTGGGTGAACGCCGCGGTCATGCTCAACTGCGACGGGTAGAAGGCGGGCAGCCGGCGGATGATGACCTGGTTTTGCGCGCCCGCGTAGTAGACCGGGTTCTGGAGCCAGGCCGCGTCGATGTTGGCCAAGAGGGCGATGAAGAGCACTCCTTCGAGCTCGCGGCGGAAGATGGCGCCGATGAGGAGGCCGTAGCAGCCGTAGACGAACCCGGCCAGGGCAAAGCCGGCGATGACGAGGACGAGCCGTTCGGGCTCGAAGAAGAGCGGCAGGAGCTCGGCAACGAAGGCGCCGATGATGATGGTAACAATGAGGAGCACGGCGAGCTTGGCCGCGATGAGCTCAAGCGGGCGATAGCCGCAGAGGACGAGCCGACGGTTGGTCTCGACGTTCTTCTGGACAAGGCCGAGCGCGAGGAACGCGGTGAGCAGGCCGACCGCGGCGGTACCGATGAAGATGAGGTTGGTGCTGCGCTCGCTGACCTGAACGAACGGGTTGCCCGGGATGGAGGCGAGCTTGAACGCGATCTTGGTGGTCCTGGTGGTCAGGACGACCAGTGTGTCGAAGAGCGCCGGGATGATGAAGAGCATCAAGAGGGCGACGCGGTTGCGGGCGAGCTCCTGTCCGGTAAGCGCGAGCGCGGTACCGAAGCGGCGGGCAGAGGAGCCGCGCTTCATCTCGTGGCCTCCGGTTCGAGTCGACCGGCGACGATACGGTAGAGCGAGTCGAACCGGGCGCGGTCCTGGACGAAGTGCGACACCACGAGCACGGCCCGCTTTCTCTCCCGCAGTTCGGCGGTGAGTTCCCAGAAGTGGAGGTAGGTCTCCCAGTCGAAGCCGGAGTAGGGCTCGTCGAGGACGAGGATGTCGGGGTCATGTAGGTAGGCGATGGCGAGGTTCAGTTTCTGGCGGGTGCCGCCGCTCAAGTGGTTGACCATGGTGTCGGCGTAGCGCTCGAACTTGAGCTGGCCGAGCAAGACCTGCATGCGCTTTGGCCAGTCGGCGCGGCCGTAGGCAGCGGCGAAGTAGCGGAAGTTCTCGCGCACGGTGAGCGTTTCGAAGACGAGCATCTCCTGCGGGCAATGGCCGACGCGGCCGGACATGACGACCGTGCCGGCGTCGGGCCTGAGGCGGCCGACAATGATGTTGAGGAGGGTGCTCTTGCCCGAGCCGTTCTCGCCGGTGACGCCGGCTATTTCGCCGGGAGCGAGGCTGAGGCTCGCGTCCAAAAGAACGCGGTTGCGTCCGAACGACTTGGCCACGTTCCGGGCGAAGAGGAGCGGCCGCGTCGCCGGGTCAGTCGAAGAGGGCATATTCGTCTAACAGCGGCACTTCGGTGCGGAGCGTGGTCCCTGAGTGTTCGATGCGGGCTACGGCGCGGCCGGTGAACTTGACCCCGCGCGGGTTGCGGGTGATGCGGCGCAGAAGCGGCCCGGAGATAAACTCGGACTCGACCGCGGCGCTTTCGTGGACGACATCGAGTTCCACGCCGAGGCCGGGCCCGGTTGCGTTCAGGCGATAGCGGGAGGGGCACGCGATGCCGAGTTCCGGCGAAGGCCGCCACTCGGACGGCTCGACCTTAACATCAGTCGCGACGATCACGCGCTCGCCGATCCGGAGGACAAGTCGCGGCCAGGCGCCGGCGGGACCGGATGCAACGGTGTAGGTCAGATCGCAGTAGGAATCATGGGCGCGGCCCCAGAAGAGCGTGCGGACAGGGACGGACGGCGGGAGTACGGTCGAGCGGAGATAGTCGTCGTAGCCCCGCACGTTCGAGGCGACAATCGTCCTGCCCCGGAGTTGAACCTCACCCTGGACCATGGCGCCGAGCATTACCGGTTGCCAGAGCACAGTGCCGCGGCGCGCGGCAATCGCGAGGCCGGGGTCGGTCAGCGGCCGGGCCGTGTACTCAAGCCGGACTGAGGCGTCGGGCAGGTTGACGGCGACGGATGCGGCGGCCGGGCTGAACGTGAGCCGGCCGGCGGGGAAGTCGATGGTGGGAGTAGCGCCGCCGCTGACCTCTGCCGGCAGGCGGCCGGACCACTTCACCGGCTCATCGGTCCCGGCGCGGCGGAGGTGGAGCGCGAGTTCGGATGTGCGGGTGCCGAGGAATGCGACCTGGGCAAAGTAGCCGAAGAAGTAGTCGCCGGCTTCGGTCAGGAAGTCGAAGTACCACTTCTCCAACTGGTAGAGCATCAGAAGAACGAGGGGGCCCGGTCGGTCAGTTCGCTTCCCCGGTAAGGGCCGGGATGCGGGCCGAGACACCGGCTGTCGCGGCGCGCGTAGGTGCCGTAGAGTGCCATGTTGCCGGCGCGGCAGCCGCCGGCGCAGGCCGACTTGTACGCGCAGGGCTCGCACTCTTCAGGCGTGCTCTTGAACTCGACGAGGGCCGGGTTGGAGAAGCGACCGTGGTAGATGGTCCAGATGTCTTGCTCGGCAATGTTGCCGAGCGGGATGTCAACGATGAACGGGCAGGGCTGGACCGATCCGTCGACCTTCACGGTCAGGACGAAGTTGCCGCCGGAGCAGGCGTTGCCGGTCAGCTCGTAGAAGCGGCGGACGAAGCGGGCGTGGTCCGGGTTCTCTTCGAGCAGTGCCCAGTGCTTGACGTCGGCCCAGGTTCGGGCCGGCACCTGGAGCGGGTCGTCTTTCATCTGCGGTGTGTATTGGTAGAAGATGGCGTGGGCGTCGAGCGCGCCACGGGCAAAGCGGTCGATCTGGCGGCAGTGCGCGGCGTTCAGGCTGTGGACCGCGCTGAAGGTGTAGACCCGGATGCCGGCGGCGCGCAGGTTGCGGATGCCCGCGACGGTGCGCGCATGGGAGCCAGGGCTGCCGGTGAACTCGTCGTGGGTCGCCGGGTCGTGGGAGATGAGTGAAACGATGCCGGCGTCGAGCCCGGCCGCAGCGAGCTCGCGGCAGAGCGCAGGTTCGGCGGTCGTGCCGTTGGTATAGAGCGTCACGAACGGCGAGCGGGCCCGATGCTTGGCCGCGCGCACGATTTCCGCGATGCCGGGCATGAGCAGCGGCTCGCCGCCGAGCAGTTCGACCCTGACCCCGCACCCGCTGATGTCGTCGAGCAGGCGGTCTACCTGGTCGCGAGGCAGCTCCTTCTTCCCGGCCGGCACGTAGCACATGCGGCAGGAGAGGTTGCAGTAGTTGTTCAGTTCGACCTTGAGCGAGTAGAGGTAGGCGCCGACCAGTCGCCGGGCGGAGCGGGCGTAGAGCTGGGCAGCGGGCGGTGTCGTGGGCAGGCTGCCGAAGAGGTCGAGCAGGCGGAACTGGACCCGGGTGATGGTGCGGTTCTTCTGCCGGCACCAGCGGTCGAGCGGCGCGTTCGTCGTGATGGGGCGGCCGTAGTCGAGCATGTTCAGCGCGTATTGGGTTCGATACCCAGTTCGTTGCGCATGATCGCGACGATGAAGTCCTGCCACTTCAGCACGCTCTCGGAAGGGAAGGTGAGCTGATAGAGCCGGCCGGCTGCGGCGTCGTAGAGCTGGAGCTTGCGGTTACTTTCGGTCGTGACCGAGCGGACCGCTGCGAGGTCGATTATGCGCGCACCGTTCGTTCCCTGGATGCCGAGGGAGCGGCGGCCGAGGGTCAGCCAGCCGGTGAGCACGGACTTGAGTTCGGTGCCGGTCTCTTCCCAGAGCTCGGCTGAGTCGGCGGCAGCGATGAGTCCTTCAGGGCCGGCAAGGTCGGCGGCCCTAATGCGAATCCGGTCGTAGACCGCGGCCAGCGGCATATCAAATGCCGCGTCGGCTTCAGACCAGCCGATAGAGTACTCCGGGCTGATGGTGAAGGAGCGGCCGCAGTCAGGGCAGTTCAAACCGGCCGGCCCGGAGAGAGCGAGCGGACGGAAACTGCGGCAGGACGGGCAGCGGTATACAATCTTGGTGAGTCCTGAGTTCAGTCTCCGGCTCAGGCAGCGGCGGCCCGAGTCGTCGGGCTCGATGAGCGAGCGGAGATGTCGCTCGAGCGCCCCGGTGTCGGCTCCGGGGCGCACCTTCACCGGCGCGCCGATTGCGAGTTCGACACGCGCGCGGCGCAGGTTCGATCCCCAGCGCGGCCAGGCGAGGTAGTTGCCCGAGATCCGTACCGGCACGATCGGTACATCCGGAAAATGGACGAAGAGGTTGAGCACCTCGGGCTTCCACGCCTGGGTAAGGCCGCTCCACGACCGCTCGCCTTCGGGGAAGACGCCGACGACTGCTGCTCCTTTCAGGCGCGCGGCAATCGCGCGAGCGGCGCTCACATCGTTCAGGTAGCGTTTCTTCGGAATGCAGAGGAACCTGCGAAATAGCGCGCCGAGCCGGGGACTGCGGAACATCTCGTACGTGGTGATGAAGTGGACCGGGAACCCGGCGCCGGCGCCGATGAAGGAAGGGTCGAGGTAGTTCCGGTGGGCCGCGATGATGAAGAACGGCGGCGCAAGCGGCAGGTTCTCCTTCCCGCGAATGCGGAGGTCGAACAGCACCCAGCAGACCAGCCGAAAGAACGGGAGCAGGATGAACCCGAGGCGCGGGACGAGGAGCGGCGTGCGCCGGCAGTAGTTGCGCCAGGCGGTCCCGAAGCGGCGGTCGAGCGCGCGCTCTTCGAGGGCGATGTAGCCGGCCTCGGCCGCGACAAAGGCAGGCAGGACGATCAAGAGCAGGGACAGCGAGCGTACCAGCAGGCCGACGCCGACGAAGAAGAGGGTGAAGAAGAGGTAGATCGGGTGGCGCCAGACCGCGTAGAGCCCGGCCTGGATGAGCCGGTCGGGCGGGAGGGCCGAGACCGGCATCGCCCGGCCGAAGTGCCGGAACTGGACGATCGAGGTGCCGAGCATCAGACCCGAGCTGACGACGATGAGTCCGCCTACGACGGTCCAGAACCATGTGAAGGCGATGTGCCAGCCCAATCGTCGGTCGAGAAAGAGCGCGCTTGCCAAGAGCAGCGCGGGCAGCACGAGCCAGAAAAGGACGATGTAGACGGCGAGCAGCAGGCCCCGGCGGATGCTACATCTCCCCGAGGTGAGAGTAGACGGTCGTCCGGAGCGGTTCGTCGACAGCAGCACTGCCGGCGCCCGGCAACGGGCTGATACGGTCGGCCACGCACACCGGGGTCAGGCGGCCGTTGCGGATGGTGGCGTCCGGGCAGTGGTAGCACATCTGAACCGCGTTCCTTTCGGCATTGAACGTCGGCGGCTCCTGCAGAACGATGTAGTGGAGCCGGATGTCCCCGGCGCCGCGGCTGTCGCGCATCAGGGCGATGAAGCGGCCGACCCGGCCGGGATGGAGCAGCAGTTCGAGGAGAATCGAACCGTAGAAGGAGAACGAGACCCTTTCCGGCCGGGTGGTCATCCCGAACGCGTAGCGGCCGTTGATGACGCGGAACGCCCACCGGAGCAGCCGGTTGAGCTGGGGCGAGAGTCCGAACGTTTCGCCGGTGCGGGCGTTGATGTTGTAGAAGTAGATGAGCCAGCTCACGTCGTCATCGCTGAGGCTGGTCGGCAGGTAGGTGACCGGCTCTACCTTGAGGTCTTGTGCGATGGTGCGGTACTCGGTCAGCATCTCAGAGCCGAAGCCGTGGCCATGGGTGGGGCTGCGACCCGCGTCGCGCGGAAGCGTCACGAGCACACCGTCAAAGAAGCGGAAGCGCGACCAGCGGCGCATCACCTGAGAAATGGTGCCGCTCGACTCGGGGTAGACCGTGACCGCGAGAGCGGCCCAGAGCCGGCGCGACTCGGCCATGCCGAGCAGCCGCTCGCAGTCGGCATCGGGATCGGGGCGGACATGCGTTTGACCGCAGTCAACGTGGAACGCGATGCGGTCCAGCCCGGCGGTGACGAGCGCGTCCAAGTACTCGTCCCCGTCCGGTTCGAGCAGACGAAGCCCGTTGGTCAGCATTTCGCAGTAGAGGTTTTGCCTCCTGATGTAGCGGATGATCTGGGGCAGGTCGGGGTGGAGCGTGGGCTCGCCACCGAGGATGCTGATGGTCTCCAATCGGCGCTTGGACAGCCCGAGGTCGATCTCGGCGCGGATCTGGTCGAGCGTCTTGTCCGGGGCGCGGAAGCGATTGTAGCAGGCGCGGCAGCCGAGATTGCAGCGCAGCGTGGGCTCGAGCACGAGGTGCGGTATTTCGCCAAGCGGCAGCTTCATCGGCCTGATGCCGTTGCCGGGCCGCATCTGCCTGACGTTCACTCTGGCTTCCTCGCGCCCAGAGAGTAGTGATCCGGCCGGTGGGAGTCAAGCAATGGAGCGGGCCCAAGCGACCGACTCTTGCGCCTCCAGAGCATGACGGGTGTTCTGCAGCTTGAATGCCAGGCAGTGAGACATACAAGTTGCGTCACCAATGAAGAGCGAGGTCCGGGACTTGTCTCTCAATGGTGACGTTGAGTCGCTGTTCGGACACATCCCGGCGGCGTCCGGGCGGCTGGAACCGGAAGGGCGGGACGCGAATGCGCCCCGCCCGTGAGATCCGTACAGCCCTAGTGTATCTTAGTGGCCTTGCGGGTGAGGACTGTGCCTTCGCTCTCCATTCGCCAGAAGTAGATGCCCGGAGCCACGCTCCGGCCCGAGTTGTCGCGTCCGTCCCAAGCCAGGGTATAGGTGCCAGGGGCGAGGGACTTGGGCCCGGAGAGGGTTCGGACGAGGGTGCCGGTGACGGAGCGGACGGTGACGTTCACTCGGGTCCGGCGCGGGAGGCTGAGCCTGATGGTAGCACATCCGCGCATCGGGTCAGGCCGTGGCCGTTCCAGCGCGAGCACCCTGGGCAGGACTTGCAGTTCGGCCACGCCGGTGTAGGTCTCGACGAAGACCGAGTCATGGATTGCGTCGTTCGTCGGGTCCATGTCGGTTGCGAGCGTCGTGGCGCACAGGGTTGGGAACGTTCCGGGTGCGAAGGCGGTCCAGGCTGCGAAGTCGAGCGTGTCTGTCTGCCCGGCAGTCAGCGTGACCGACACCGTGTCAGCGAAGCCGGCGCCGACCGCGAACCGTACGTTGAACATCTCCGCGGTGGTACCGAGATTCTCGACCACGGCCCGCGGCACAACAGTTGCGCCGGAGTCGACCGTGTCCCGCGGTGCCAGAAGTTGGGTGCAGGCGACGTCGCGCACGCGCACGGTCACCAGACCCGGCAATGTATCGTTGGCCCGGTTGTTGTCGCCGGAAAGCGCGGTGGAACAGCGGACCCCGTTGTCGCCGCGCGCCGTCGCCGTCCACGTCGCGAAGCTCACCGAAGCTGAGTCGCCCGCCGCGAGATTGGTAACGTTCTGGGTATCCGCGTAGGCGCCGATGCGGAAGACGACCGGGAAAGATGTCGCTCCTGTCCCGTAGTTTCTGACCCGCGCCTGCGGGTTGACCGCCGCGCCGGAATCAACGGTGTCGGTCGGCGCTACGATGGCAGTAACGCCGACGTTGAGCACTCGCACCGTCACTGCGCCGGACAGTGTGTCGTTGGTGTCGACCTGGTCGCCCGTAAGGTCGGTGGAGCAGCGCACGGACAACAGGCCGCGCGGTGAAGCCGTCCAGTTTGCGAAGTTCACTTCAATCGAATCGCCGGGCGCAAGGTCGGTGACGGTCTGGGTGTTGGTGTAGTTCGGAAAGAGGGATACCGGTGAGGGGTTCGAGCCGGCGCCGGTACGGTTCATCCTCGCGCTGATGGATTTGTTGCCGGTGGCCGGCTCGACCGGGATGGTAGCGGCAGACGTGCCGGCGCTCCGGCCACTCTTCAGGTTCGCACCAATGGACATGGTTATCGGGAACGTCGCGGCGGTGTTGCCGTGATTCCGTACCCGGGCCTTCGGGGTGATGCTCGCACCCGAGTCGACCGTGCCGGCCGGTGCGACGATGGCCGTCACGCCGACATTGGTCACCCGTACCGCCACCGAGCCGGAGAGCGTGTCATTGGCGCGGTGCTCGTCTCCGGCGAGCGCGGTGGAACAGCGAGTCGCATGGGTGCCGCGCTGCAGCGCGGTCCAGTTAGTGAATGAGACAAGGACCGAGTCACCGGCCGCAAGGTTCGATACAGTCTGGGTGTTGGAGTAGAACGAGCCAATACTGAAGTAGACCGGGAACGAGGCGGCGGACGATCCATAGTTCCTGACCCTGGCCTGGGGCGTGACAGTGGTGCCCGAATCGAGCGTCCCGGTCGGTGCGACAATCGCGGTAACGCCGACGTCCAAAGTGGGCGGAGGCACGACAGTGACAAGGCCAGATAGCGTATCGTTTGTCTGCACCTGGTCATTGGCCAGGCCGGTCGAGCAGCGTTTGACATGGGTGCCAAGCTGCAGCGCGCTCCAACCAAGGAAGGTCACCTGAGCCGAGTCGCCGGCCGCGAGGTTCGTGACGGTCTGGGAGTCGGAGTAGAACGAGCCGATGCGGAAAGTGACCGGGAAAGTGGCGGCAGCCGTGCCGTAGTTCCTCACCCGGGCCTTTGGCGCAACGACCGTGCCCGAATCGACGGTGTCGACGGGCGCGGTGATCGCGAAGACACCGACATTCGTGACACGTACAGCTACCGAGCCGGAGAGCGTGTCGTTGGCGTGATTCTGGTCATTGGTGAGGTCGGTGGAGCAGCGAGTGACGTGGGTGCCGCGCTGCGTCGCGGTCCAATTGGTGAACGAGACCAGCGCCGAGTCACCAGCCGCGAGGTTGGTGACCGTCTGCGTGTTGGTGTAGAAGGAGCCGATGCGGAAGGTGGTTGGGAATGTGGCGGCGCCGGTGCCGTAGTTCCTCACCTTGGCCTGCGGGGTTACGGTCGTGCCGGAATCGAGCGTACCGGTCGGGGCCACGATTGCGGTAACACCGACATTGAGCACGCGCACCGTCACCGAACCGGAGAGCGTGTCGTTAGCGGGATACTGGTCGCCAACCAGCGCCGTAGAACAGCGCGTTGCGTGCGTGCCGCGTTGCGTCGCGGTCCAGTTCGTGAATGAGACAAGGGCCGAGTCGCCGGCAGCCAGATTGGTGACGTTCTGGGTGTTGGAGTAGAAGGAGCCGACCCGGAACGTGACCGGGAACGTAGCGGCGCCGGTGCCGTAGTTCCGCGCTCTGGCTCTTGGTGTCACGACCGTGCCCGAGTCGATGGTGCCGGTCGGCGCGACCAACGCGGTCATGCCGACATTGATGACCCGCACGGTGACGGAGCCAGCCAGCGTGTCGTTCGTCTTGTCCTGGTCGCCGGTCAGCGCGGTGGAGCAACGGGTAGCGTGGGTGCCGCGTTGCGTCGCGATCCAGTTCGTGAACGACACCAGCAGGGAGTCGCCGGGCGCGAGGTTGGAGACATTCTGGGTATTGTTGTAGAAGGAACCGATCTTGAACGTGACCGGAAAGGTGACAGAACCGGTGCCGTAGTTCCTGACTCTGGCTCTCGGCGTCACGACCGTGCCCGAGTCAACCGTGCCGATAGGCGCGACAATCGTTGTGACGCCAACGTTGGTGACCCGCACT
Organism: candidate division WOR-3 bacterium; assembly: GCA_016867815.1. Classification (NCBI taxonomy): domain Bacteria; kingdom Pseudomonadati; phylum Caldifarciminota; species Caldifarciminota bacterium. The sequence continues at coordinate 58,834 of VGIR01000004.1, forward strand.
GTAACGGACCCCGGCAGCGTGTCGTTGGCTTTGTTCTGGTCGCCGGCGAGCGCGGTGGAGCAGCGAGTGGCGTGGGTGCCGCGTTGCGTCGCGGTCCAGTTGGTGAGCGATACCAGCACGGAGTCTCCGGGCGCCAGGTTACTGACATTCTGGGAGTTGTTGTAGAACGAACCGATCTTGAAGAAGGCCGGGAACGAAACCGCATCGGTGCCGTAGTTCCTGACTCTGGCCTGAGGCGCAACGGTCGTGCCGGAGTCGACCGTGCCGGTCGGGGCGACAATAGCTGTTACACCGACATCGGTTACTCGAACCTTCACCGTCCCGGACAGCGTATCGTTAGTGTGTACCTGGTCGCCCGCAAGTGCGGTGGAGCAGCGCGTGGTGTGCGTGCCGCGTTGCGTGGCGGTCCAGTTGCTGAACGAGACCACAGTCGAATCACCGGCCGCGAGGTTCGTCACGGTCTGGGAATTGGAGTAGAAGGAACCGATCTTGAAGAAGGCCGGGAACGAAGCCGGATCGGTGCCGTAGTTCCTGACTTTGGCCTGAGGCGCAATGGTCGTGCCGGAGTCCACGATGCCGGTGGGTGCGACGATGGCGGTTATCCCGACATTCGTCACCCGCACCTTCACGGAACCGGACAGCGTGTCGTTGCTGTGCACCTGGTCGCCGGCGAGGTCGGTGGAGCAGCGCGTGATGTGCGTGCCGCGTTGTACTGCGGTCCATGCGGCGAACGAAACCAGGGTTGAGTCACCGGCCGCAAGGTCGGTGACGTTCTGCGAATTGGAGTAGAAGGCGCCGATGCGGAAGAAGACGGGGAACGAAGCAGGGCCGGTGCCGTAGTTCCTGACCCGGGCCTGGGGCGTGACCGACGTGCTGGAGTCAACAGTGCCGATGGGCGCGACGATTGCGGCCACGCCGACATTGGTTACGCGCACCATCACGGTGCCGGCCAGGGTGTCGTTGGCGCGGTACTGGTCGCCGGAGAGGTCGGTCGAGCAGCGCACGGACAAGAGGCCGCGCGGCGCAGCAGCCCAGTTGGTGAAGCTGACCAGGAGTGAGTCACCGGCCGCAAGGCTGGTAACCGTCTGGGTGTTGGTGTAGCCGGTGCCGATGCGCATCGTGACCGGGAAGGTGGCGGCGGACGTGCCGTAATTCTTGACGCGGGCCTGGGGTGTTACCGTCGTACCGGAGTCGACGGTGCCCGTGGGCGCGAGGATTGCGGTCACCCCGACATTGGTGACTCGCACGGTCACGGAACCGGACAGCGCGTCGTTTGTGGGGACCTGGTCGCCGGTGAGGGCGGTGGAGCAGCGGGTGGCGTGGGTGCCACGCTGCGTGGCGGTCCAGTTTGTGAACGACACCGAGGCCGAGTCCCCGGCCGCAAGGCTCGTGACATTCTGGGTGTTGGAGTAGAACGAGCCGATGCGGAAGGTCACCGGGAATGTCGCCGCTGCCGTGCCGTAGTTCTTCACCCGGGCCTGCGGGGTGACGGTCGTACCGGAGTCGATTGTGCCCGTGGGTGCAACAATTGTGGCCACACCGACATCGGCTACCCGCACCATCACGGTGCCCGCCAGTGTGTCGTTAGTGTGGTACTGGTCGCCGGAGAGGTTGGTCGAGCAGCGCACAGACAGCAGGCCGCGCGGTGCCGCCGTCCAGTTGATGAAGTTGACCAGGAGCGAGTCGCCGGCAGCGAGGCTGGTGACCGTCTGGGTGTTGGTGTAGCCGGTGCCGATACGCAGCGTTACCGGGAAAGTGGCTGCTGCCGTGCCGCAGTTCTTCACCCGGGCCTTTGGGGTGACGACTGCACCCGAATCGACCGTGCCGGTGGGTGCGACAATCGCGGTTACGCCGACGTCAGTTACCCGCACCGTGACCGAGCCGGCGAGCGTGTCGTTGGTGTGGTTCTGATCGCCCGAGAGGTTGGTCGAGCAGCGCGTGACGTGGGTGCCCCGCTGAGTTGCGGTCCAGTTGGTGAACGATACCAGCGCCGAGTCACCGGCCGCCAGGTTGGTTACCGTCTGAGTATTGGAGTAGAAGGAGCCTATCCGGAAGGTGACAGGGAATGTTGCCGCTGCCGTGCCGTAGTTCCTGACCCTGGATTGCGGAGCAACGGTCGTGCCGGAATCGATTGTACCGGCGGGGACGACGATGGCGTTGACACCGACATCGAGCACCCGCACCGTCACCGTACCGGGCAGCGTGTCGTTACTGCGCAGTTGGTCACCGGCGAGGGCGGTGGAGCAGCGGGTAGCGTGGGTGCCGCGCTGCACTGCGGTCCAGTTGGTGAAGCTGACCTGAACTGAGTCGCCGGCGGCAAGACTCGTCACGGTCTGCGTGTTTGTGTAGAACGAGCCGATGCGGAAAGTTACCGGGAACGTGGCCGCTGCCGTACCGTAGTTCTTCACCCGGGCCTGCGGGGTGACCACGGTGCCCGAGTCGACGGTACCCGTGGGCGCGAGGATTGCGGCCACCCCGACATCGGTGACTCGCACGGTCACGGAACCGGAAAGCGCATCGTTGCCGGGGACCTGGTCGCCGGTGAGGGCGGTGGAACAGCGGGTGGTGTGCGTGCCGCGCTGCGTAGCGGTCCAGTTCGTGAATGACACCAGGGCCGAGTCACCAGCCGCGAGGTTGGTGACGGTCTGCGAGTTGGAGTAGAAAGAACCGATCTTGAAGTAGACGGGGAAAGTCGCGGTGGATGTACCTGAGTTCTTCACGCGAGCCTGCGGTGTCACGGTAGTGCCGGAGTCGATGGTGCCGGTGGGCGAGACAATCGCGGTCACGCCGACGTTGGTCACCTTGACCGTCACGGAACCCGATAGTGCGTCGTTGGCGAGGTTCTGGTCACTTGTCAGGGCGGTCGTGCAGCGAGTGGTGTGCGTTCCGCGCTGCGTCGCGGTCCAACTGGTGAATGACACCAGGGCCGAGTCCCCCGGCGCGAGGTTGATGACATTCTGGGAGTTGTTGTAGAAGGAGCCGATGCGGAAGGTCACCGGGAAAGTGGCGCTCACGTTGCCGAAGTTCTTGACCCTGGCCTGCGGGGTGATGGCTGCGCCGGAGTCCACCGTCCCGACAGGCGCGACAATCGCGGTAACGCCGACGTCCATCACCACAGGAATGCGCACTGTCACCAGTCCGGAGAGGGTATCATTGCCCGGCACCATGTCGCCGGAGAGACCGGTGGAGCAGCGTTTAACGTGCGTCCCGCGCTGCAGCACATTCCAGGAGGTGAAGGAGACCAGCGCCGAGTCGCCGGCCGCGAGGCCGGTAACGGTCTGAGTGTTGTTGTAGAACGAGCCGATGCGGAAAGTCACCGGGAATGTCGCCGCTGCCGTGCCGTAGTTCTTCACCCGGGCCTGCGGGGTTACGGTTGTGCCGGAGTCGACCGTGTCGGGCGGCACGACAATCGCCCTAACGCCTACGTTGACCACGCGCACCGTCACCGAGCCGGAGAGCGTGTCGTTGCCCGGGACCTGGTCGCCGGTGAGCGCGGTGGAGCAGCGGGTGGCGTGGGTGCCGCGCTGCACTGCGGTCCAGTTCGTGAAAGAGACCAGCGCCGAATCGCCGGCAGCGAGATTGGTGACCGTCTGGGTGTTGGAGTAGAACGAGCCGATCCTGAAGAACACCGGGAACGTCGCTGCACCGGTGCCATGGTTCTTCACCCGAGCCTGTGGCGTGATGGCTGTCCCGGAGTCCACCGTGCCGATGGGCGCGACGATCGCCGTCACGCCGACGTTGGTCACCCGTACCGTGACGGAACCTGAGAGCGCATCGTTGCCGGGGACCTGGTCGCCCGAAAGGGCGGTGGTGCAACGGGTGGTATGGGTGCCGCGCTGCAATGCAGTCCAGTTGGTGAAAGAGACCAGCGCCGAGTCACCCGGCGCGAGGTTGGTGACTGTCTGTGTGTTGGTATAGAAGGAGCCGACCTTGAACGTCACAGGGAATGTAGCCGAACCGGTGCCGTAGTTCTTGACCCGCGCTCGCGGCGTGACGACCGTGCCCGAGTCAACCGTGCCGATAGGCGCGACAATCGCGGTGACACCGACATTGGTGACACGCACGGTGACGGAGCCAGGCAGTGTGTCGTTGGCCTTGTTCTGGTCGCCGGTGAGCGCGGTTGAGCAACGGGTAGCGTGGGTGCCGCGTTGCGTCGCGGTCCAGTTCGTGAACGACACCAGCAGGGAGTCGCCGGGCGCGAGGTTGGAGACATTCTGGGTGTTGTTGTAGAAGGAACCGATCTTGAACGTGACGGGGAACGACGCACCGGACGAGCCAAAGTTCTTGACCCGGGCTTTGGGAGCTATGACAGTTCCGGAGTCGATGGTCCCGGTGGGCGCGGTGATCTGGGTTACACCGACATCCGTACGGATGATTCGGGCCCGGGCATACACCCCGACATTGTAGTCCGGGATGCTGACCGGCGTGTCGCTCGATATGCCGGTCGCGTTCCACGCCAGGTGCGTGGCCGCAAAGTAGTTGATGGTGCCGGTCTTGGAATCGGAGACGTCGTCAATTGCCCGGACAAAGACTGTGTCGGTCGTGTTGTTGGTGATGTAAGGTTCGCCTTCGGTCATGTCGAAGACGATGTTGTTGTTCGGGAACGAGCGGTCGACTCTTGGGTAGCGCCAGGTACGGAAGTTCTTCTGCCAATTGGGGGACGAGGGACGGCCGACGCCCAGGCGGATGCCGATCTTGTCCCGGGCTGCATGGGTTATCTTCACGCGGCCGAGCATGGTTGGCGAGTAGCCGATGAGGTCATCGAGGTAGTACCCGACCTGATGGGAGAGTACTATGTGCCGGGCCGCCACGTACGACATCCAGCAGTACCCGGACTGGCCCCAGCCCGTGCCCCAGGAATTGATGATCTTGAAGGCGCCGGTCCCGTCGTTCGTGGTCATGGTGTCGTTGTAGCCGACGATGGTTATGGCGTGGCTGCCGCGGTCGCCGCCGTAGGTATCGGCCACGCAGTACTTGTAGCCATAGTTGTGAACGTTGTCGAAATTGGAGTAGACCTCGATGCCGATGACCGTTGTATAGCCACTGTCGAGCCGCCGTTTGGCCTGCTTGATTCCGTTGGTGTCGGTCATCCAGAACCAGTGGGCGGTGCCGCCGCGGAACGGTATGGCCCGGGAATAGGCCGATTCGGATGGCCAGGATGTGTAATCGTTCTGGTTGTAAGGGCAGTCGGCCATGGTCGCGCAGCCCTGCTCATTGATGAGAGAGAAGGCGGTGGACGTACTCGACCCCAGGTCGTCGCCGCCGTTTATCTGGTTGTAGATGAACTTCGGGCTGAACTGGTGGCTGGTCTGGCCCAGGTCCCACTGGTGTTCGATCCATTCGTAGTGGGTCTTCTGGTAGTAGCCGACCGCCCACGCGGTACACGAACCCTGGGATCCCTGGTTCCCGACCGGCGGCATCTGACCGGACAAGTCAACCGATACAGCGAGGCGGGGAGGCACGCTCGGAACGATCGTGTCCTGGACCATCCACGGAACCGTGCGCGGATCCTCGCGGATCAGGCCACACGGATGCAGCTCGGGGGAATCCGAGCCACGTTGCCCCACGGCCGAACTCTGCCGGTTGGAGTTCGGCAGGGTCTGGGCCAGGACAGGGCTGAAGAGAACCGCACCAAGCAGCATGAGCCAACGGGCGCAAACAGCGTTCTTCATGTGATTACCTCCCTACGGGGGAAACGATGACGGTTGTGGCTTGGACGGAGAGAATCACACCTCCAGCGTGGCGGCAACGCCCGCTGGCCAACAGAAGTCCGTGCCCACGGATACTTCAGCACCATATGATTCTACCATAACTTGTAAGAACGTCAAGTGATGCCGATAGGCTTGACACTGAAACACGAAGCGGACTGAGTCAGACGGGATTCGGCCGCCCGGCGCCAGGGCTGTCCCTCCTCCCTTTCATGTTGCAGCTACAGGCGGGGTGACGAGAGAAGCGAAGGGGCGGGACGACGTACGTCCCGCCCCGGAGTAGCAGCCTGGTTCAGTCTATCTTGATTGCCTTGCGCGTGAGGGAAGTGGCTTCGCCTTCGAGGCGCCAGAAGTAGATGCCGGGAGCGACGCGGCGACCGCGCTCGTCGCATCCGTCCCACGAGAACGGGTAGCTACCAGCGGCCAGGGATTGGTAGCCCACGAGCACCCGCTGCAAAGAGCCGGTGGCGGAGCGGATGGTGACGCTTGCCTGAGTCCGGCGGGCAAGGCTGAACCGGATCGTTGCGATCCCGCGCATCGGGTCAGGGACGGGGCGTCCGAGCGTGACGACTCCCGGCAGTAGTGCCTGTTCGGCGATGCCCGCGGACACCCCGACCGTGACCGAGTCTCGCCGGGTGTTGTTGGCTGGGTTCATGTCGGTCGCGAGCAGCGTGGAGCAGCTCACGGCAAAGGTGCCAAGCGAGAACGCGTTCCATGGCGCGAAGTCAAGCGTATCGCTTCTTCCCGCCCCCAGGGTAACCGAGACCGTATCCGCGTAGTCGGGCCCGATACCGAGGCGGGTGCTGAAAGTCTCGTTGGTCGTGCTGGCGTTGCGGACCACGGCGCGCGGCGTCATCGTCGCGCCCGAGTCGACCGTGTCCGGCGGCGCCAGGAGTTGGATACAGCCGACGTCCCGCACCCGCACGGTCACCGAGCCGGTCTTCTTGTCGTTGCCCGGGCAGTAGTCGCCGCTCAGGACGGTGGAGCAGCGGGTGGCGTTGACGCCCCGAGTGGTCGCGGTCCAGGCGTCGAAGGTCACGGTAGCCGAATCGCCCGCCGCAAGGTCCGTGACGTTCTGTGTGTCGGCGTACGCGCCGATGTGGAAGACGACCGGGAAGGTCGCTGCCGTAGTTCCGAAGTTCCTCACCCGGGCCGATGGGGCCGTCGCAAAACCCGAATCCACAGTGCCGGTGGGAGCGGAGAGCAAGTAGGCGCCGACGTCCTGCAGCTTGGGGATCCTGGCCCGGGCATAGACCGCGGTGTTGTAGTCCGGGATGCTGACCGGCGTGTCCGAGGAGATGCCGGTAGCGTTCCACGCCAGGTGCTGCGCCGCGAAGTAGTTGACGGTGCCGCTCTTGGAGTCCGAGACATCGTCAATCGCCCGCACGAAAATCGAATCGGTCACGCCGCTGGTGATGAGCGGCTCGCCCTCGGTCATGTCGAAGACGATCTTGTTGCCGGGGAACGCGCGGTCGGTCACCGGGTAGCGCCACGTCCGGAAGTCCTTTGTCCAGAGTTGGGAAGAAGGCGTGCCAACGCCGAGGCGGATGCCGATCTTGTCCCGGGCCGAGTGCGTCAGGCGAACGCGGCCGAGCATGGTCGGCGCGTAGGCGATGCGGTCGTCCTGGTAGAGGCCGACCTGGGCGGAGAGTTCCGCATTGGTCGCCGCAACGTAGGACATCCACCAGTATCCTGAGAGTCCCCAACCCGTGCCCCAGGAGTTGACCAGTTTGAAGGCGCCCGGGCCGTCATTCGTGGTCACGGTGTCGTTGTAGCCGACGATGGTCACCACATGACCGCCGCGGTTGCTGCCGTACTTGTCGGCCACGCAGTAGGTGTAGTTGAAGTTCTGGATGTTGTCGAAGTTGGAGTAGACGCTGATGCCGATTACCGTGGTGTAGCCGCTGTCGAGGCGCTGCCGGGCCTTGTCCACTCCCACGGAATCGACCATCGAGAACCAGCGAGTGGTGCTGCCGCGGTACGGTATGGCACGGGCATAGGCCGATTCGGACGGCCACGATGTGTAGTCGTTCTGGTTATAGGGGCAGTCGGCCATCGTCCCGCAGCCTTGGTCGGCGAGCAGGGCATAGGCGGCGTTGGAACCCGAGCCCTGGTCCACGCCGCCATTGATCTGGTTGTAGATGAACGCCGGGCTGAACTGGTGGATGGTCTGGTTCAAGTTCCATCCGTGCTCGATCCACTCGGTGTGAGTCTTCTGGTAGTACCCGATGCCCCACGCGGTACACGAGCCTTGGGATCCCTGGTTCCCGACCGGCGGCATCTGGCCGGACAGATCGACCGAGACGGAAGTCCGGTCTCGAGCGGCCGGGACGAGCCTGTCCTCTATCATCCACGGTGCCGCGCGCGGGTCATCGCGGATCCACCCGCACGGGTGGAGCGTTTCAGCGCGAGCAACGGCCTGACCGAGCAGCATCAGGGTAAGCAGGATGAGACAGCGACGAAGGAGATTGAGCTTCATGTGAGTGCCTCCCGACAGAGGAAACCACGGCGGTCATCGTCCGAACGGAAAAACCCGACTTCTCCGGTCACGGGAACCGCAAAAAGCCGATGGCGGCGCGCTCTAACGGAAAACGTCACCAAGAGATGTTACCCGACAACAGGCTCACAGCAAGGCCCGCAGGAGTCACCGGCTCCGCGCGTCCATTCGGTCCGGCCGCTCAACAGAAGGGGCGGGACGATGCGCGTCCCGCCCCGGAGGACTGGTTGTCCTAGTCCAGCTTGATGGTCTTGCGCGTGAGGGTTGCGGCCTCGCTTTCGAGCCGCCAGAAGTAGACGCCCTGCGCGGTGCGGCGACCTGCCTCGTCGCGGCCATCCCAGGCCGCAGTGTGGATGCCGGGCCGGGCCAGGCCGGAGAAAAGGCTTGTGACCTTGCGCCCGGTACGATCGTAGACCGAGAGCGACAGGCTCATCTCCCGCGGCACGGCGTAGCGCAGCAGCGTCGCACGCCGGAACGGGTTGGGAGCGTTCGCGAGCAGGGCCAGCCGTTGCGGCAATGCGGCTGCGGACGCCGGTTCTCCCACCGCCATGTGGGGTGCGTCCGTCGTGAACTTGACGGCGTGGCCCGGCACCCAGGGCGAGGCGCCGCGCGTGTAGGCGTTGTCGTTGAGGCACGTGATACCGATGGTCTTGGTCGGATCCTGCATGCCCACGCAGCTGCTCGATGTCCGCACGGCGGTCTGGTATTGGAGCAGGAACTCGCAGTTGCCGTCCTCGGCCGCGAGCGTTGTATCGTATAGGATGATCTCGTACTTCTCGAACGCGGTCTGGTTGGACCAATAGGGGATGGAGTCGAGCTCGATCACGAACCGGTGGTGGGCGGTGTCGTGGTAGTACCAGATGCCGTGGCCGGCCGGCGGATAGCAGTCGTCCCAGTTGACGGCGATCGCGCCGACGGGCAGAGAGGCGCTGGGTAGGGACCTGTTCGAGCGGGTGTTGCTGGCGTGCTGCCCAGGCCGACCCAGCCGTTGGAGCAGATAGAGAGGGTGGTGACGTCCTGGCCGTAGAACCGGAACGGACCGAATCCGGGCGGCAGACTGATCTGGCAAGTAGTATCGTCGCCCAGCGACAACATCGTCCCGATGCCGGCGACCTCTACCCAGTTGTAGTCGGGCCGTTCTGAGTAGCCCGAGTCCACCTCGTCGTAGGCCCAGTAGAGAACCGGGGTCCGCGGCCCATCCGGAATCGGGTCGCGGGTGCGGATGAGACCCACGCCGATGATGAAGCCGAACCGCCGGGTGAGGCCACCGGTGCTGACGACCAGCGTGCAGGGTACCTGGGTCTCGCGCGGAATCGACGGGTCGGCGAAGAGACTGAAGCGGTCCGAGTTGTTCGTCCCGGTCGTGTCCTTCGCGATATCGCCGAACGATCCGGTTGAGTCGGTTACCTGCAGCCGGGGATCGGTGGAGCGCAGGGTCGCTGTAACGCCGTACGCGTTTCCCAGTCCGGTGTTGCACAGCGTCGCGACTACATCGCCGTTCTCGCCCGGGTCGATCATCCCGTTGCCGTTGCCGCCCGGCGGCGGGTCGTCGACCAGGTACGAGACGTAGACGAGCTTCGGCGCGCCGACGGGAAGCGTCAGTGATGATGTCCACGCCGTGTCGCGGGAGTCCTTCGCCAGGACCGAGAAGCGGAGCGCGTAGCCGTTGGTGCAGGACGGCGCGACGGTGAACCTGAACGAACTGGCGCCGGTCCAGGCCGAGTCGCCGGCCGCGATGTCGCCGACGTTCTTCAGGGTATCGAGCAGGGTGATGTTGGGGTCAGTCTTGCGCAGCCTGACGCTCACTCCCTGCGCTTCCTCGCTTCCCCAGTTCTTCAGCCACATCGGCAGGTTGACGGTCTCGCCGGGGTTGACGATGCCGTCGTCGTTGCCGCCGGCCGAGTCATCAATTGCGTGATGCAGGTACATCACGTAGGGGCCGTTCGGCGGCAGGGCCAGGCAGTGGCCGAGGTGCGGTGCGAGGTTGTGCCCGGTCACGGTCACGAAGACGGTGTCGGGCGCGTACGTCGTCAGGTTGAGGGTGACCTGGCCGGAGCCGTTGGTGTAGCCGCTGGCCCAGGCATTGGTGTCGCTCTTTGCCGACGCGCAGACCAGGGCTCCGGCGACCGGGTTGCCCCCGGACGTGACCGAAACCGGCAGCGCGCACGAGCCGACCGGTATCACCGCCGGATAGGTCACGCTCAGCGGCTTCGGTACGAGCGAGTAGATGTCGGTCGCGCCGTCGCCCATGCAGTTGTACATCTCGAAGTAGCGGCGGGTGGTCGAGCTGTTGCCGAGCTGCTGGTAGAGCTTCACCTTGGCCTTGTTGAGCCCGCCCATCACCCAGGTGTAGCTCGAGTCGAACATGTAGTCGAAGACCCGGCGCTCGAGCGTGTCGTCCTCGGTCCAGTAGGAATTGACGGTTGAGGCGATGGAGACGATGCCGCCCTTGCGGCCGAGCCTTATCCACGTCTCGGAGAAGCACTCCGGGTAGCTTGACGAGGTGAAATTGCCGGAGAGGCAGGCGAAGGTCTGGACGTACGGGATCATGTCGGTGTTGGCGAGCGCGCGCACGTCGTCGGAGTGGAACGTGATGCCGGGGTCGGACCAGCCCTCTTCCGAGCCGTGGCCGGAGTAGGTCACCCAGGCCCGGCCCTGGTTGAGCGCCGAGTCAACCGGCGTGCCGCTGCCGTAGTAGGTGAAGAGCGAGTCGCACTCCGTATCCTTGGGCCGGAGCTTCGCCATCACGTACTTGTGCGTGTTCTCGGCCACGCCGTGGAACGAGCCGTCGGCCGAGGCGACGAAGTAGGCCTTCTCGGCCCAGGCGGTACCGTTCGTCCAGTTGTTCCGTTCGTAGCGGATGACCTTGTCCACGAACGAATCGAGCTGGGCCGCGCTCGCGACCGAGGAGCGGCCGAGGTCGAGGTCGGGCCAATAGTCGCTGCCCTCGCAGAGCGAGTAGTTCAGGTCGGTCGGCGGGTTGCCTTCGCCGGAGCCGGTGAAGTAGCCGATCTTGTCGACGTCGCCGACCAGCAGCACGCAGCTCGGCGGGATCGACCAGTTGTCATAGGCGTTCTGGATGTATGCCTTGACTGTGTCCTTGTTGCCGCCGCCCACCTGGCTCAAGGTGCGCACGAAGACGTTGAAGCCCTTGCGCCGGCGCCACTCGGCCAGCGGCGCGACGTTCGTCTGCATCGCGTCCGGCACGATGATGAGATAGCCGACCGGCAGGGCGGGTCCGAGGTTAGTCCGAAACTGCTCCTCGTTGACGGCGATGCCTGCGAGCCGGCCCGCGAACGGCGGCGAAGAGTAGCGGCGGAGCATGGCGCGGGTTTCCTGCCAGTCGGCGTTGGTCCACTTCACGGTCACCTTCATCTCCGGGGCGTGCTCGACTACACCACGCGCCGGGTTGTAGCCGACCGGGCGGATCTCCACAACCGCCATCCGGCGGCCGCGAGAGATCGCAATGTCGACCAGCCGCGCTCCGATTTCCGGAGCCCATGCGTCGGTCGAATAGACACTGGCGTCGAGCGCGAAGTTCGGCGTTCGTGGTTGGCCTCCGAGGCCCCTGTCCGACAGTGCGGCGCTCGCAGTTTTCGGTATGGGCGCCTGACGCGGGAGGACGTGAAGGGAGAGCCTCTGCGTTCGGGTCGAGCCGACGTCGGCCGATACGGTCACGTCGCAGCCGTAGGGGATTTCCACCAGGCGGACGTACGCCGGTACTGCCGGACTGCCGACTTCGGCCGCGAGCCCGGCTGCGGGCAGGGCGAGCGTAGCATAGCTGCTACCCGACTCCAGCACCGTTCCGATCTGCAGCTCTGCCGGCGTCAGCGACAGCACGCCGCCGTCCTGTCGTCCGGACCAGGAAACCGCATCGCCTGCGAGCGCCATCGCAAACGCACCGGCCAAGACAAGGAAGGTTCTCATCCACCAGCCTCCTGAAACTGTATCGTTCTTGAGCTCAAACTGAAGGACCCGCGCCCATTGACGCACGTGAGATATGCTAGCCGAACCAGCCCGCGAGGTCAACGAGACCATCCAGCCCTGGACGCGATGTTGAGCCGGCGAGTTCCTGTCGTCCGCCCGGCGCCAGGCCCATCTGCGCCATCGGCGGTTCCAGTTTCGGTTTCCAGTTTCTGGTTTCTCCGACGCCGCCATTCGTGTTCATCTGCGTCCATCTGTGGTTTCGCTTCTGGGTACTGGTCTCTGGTCTTTCCGATCCCTGCTACTATCTGCGTGATCTGTGCAATCTGCGGATAGTCCTTCCTTCCGTTTCCTCATTCGAGCTTGTCGGCCTTCGTGGCGAAATCCCGTCCTGCGACGTCGCGCTGAAGACGCAGTTGCGTCTCGCGAAGCATGTGGCGAAGCACGGGTCGAAGCACCGGCAGATGCATCGTGGGCCGCGTCGCGCGTCGCGTCGGCGGTCGCGTCGGTAGCTGAATCCTGAGCTGCATCGGAAGTTGCTTACGGCGTTGCACCGCGCGTTGCTCGCGAAGTCGCTCAAGTCGTTGCTCCGGTTGTTGCTTGATTCGTTGCTCGCGTCGATTCTCGCGAACAAGTACCGGAGGTTGCATGACTTGAAGCATCGGGCGCTGCTTCGGCGGAGGCGGCCCCCCAGGCGGCCCGTGGGCCGACCACCCCACGGCAGAATTGTGGTCGGGAACGGTTCGACCACCACTAATAGTATGTGCGCTATCGGCACAAGGATGAGCAAGGCTCGTCTCAACCAATCTCTCTTCCACGGTCAACCGTCCTTCGTCAACAACGCCGCTAAGTCCTTCTCCTTCCGCCCCTTCCGCAATTCTGACTTCTAGCTTCTGACATCTGACATCTGACTTAGTCTGTCCTCGAACACTATTCCCTGGACGGTAGGGGGAGATCTCCCACCCGGAGCGGCCTCTTGTGCAGCCTTCGCTCCCGGTCTCGCAGCAGCAGTCGCAACAGCGCATGGAACGGCCGCCGCTCAACCCTTCGGAGCAGCATCCGGCGCGGCGCTCGCTCCGGCCGCTGCTCACCCAGTCGCTCCAGCGCCCACAACAGGGGTCAAGTCCGAATTCTCCTGTAGAATCCATCTCAGGCTGACAGCTTTTGACCGGTAGTCTGAAGGCTGGACTCCGTCTTCGGTTCGGCCATTCCCAGCGCCCGCCGGAGCGTATCCAACTGCTCGAGCTCGACCGCGCTGAAATTCACCCGCGCCCAATTCTCGCAGCCCCGGATCAGTGCGGCAAAC
>VGIR01000005.1 GCA_016867815.1 candidate division WOR-3 bacterium
TCGAGCAGTTGGATACGCTCAGACGGGCGCTGGGAATGGCCGAACAGAAAAGGGAGTCCAGCCTTCGGACCACCGGCCAAAAACTGACAGCCTGAGATGGATTTTACAGGAGAATCCGGACTTGACCGAATTGTCTGCGAAGCTGTCCTGAGGGTCATCTCAGCCGCTGCCCCTAGATGAGCTTCCCTCGCAGTTTCCCTTGTTGCTCTACCGATTGCTCACCGAGTTGCGGTCTCCGTTGCTCCACCCGTTGCTCTCTCCGCCACTGTGCCAGTTGCTCTGCCGGTCGCTCTGACCATTGCGGTCTGAGTCGCCGTCCCCGTAGCTCTCCCCCTAGCTCTGACTGTTGCTTTCCTGATTGCCCGGAGAATCGCCTCCCGAGTTGCCCTCCAAGTTGCTCTGTCAATTGTAGTCCCGATTGCGGGACCAGCTCCGGTCTCACGGCACCGTACTAGACCTACGCAAGCCTGTCAGTTATCTTCGGCAGCGAGCTTCGCGACCTCGATCCTGAGTTCTTCGAGCGCGCTGCCGGCAGCGGGGCCTGCAGCGTACCAGCGGACAAGGCCATTCCGGTCAAGCAGGAACATCTGCACCTGGCTGCGATCGGTCACTCCCAGCCGCTTGGAGTAGCCATCGATGTCCCCATAGTAGGGTGCTACCCAGCGCCGGTTCGGCTCGTTGATGGCGTTGCGCATCGCCCGGTTGATGATGCCGCGCAGCAGGCCAGGTATGCGCCTGCCCATCATCGGGACTTCGTAGGCGCGGAAGCCGTCTGCGGCCGAGTACTCCTTCCGTAATGGAACCAGCCACGAGTTCAGGTCGTGCTGCGATTCACGTTTGTAGCCGAACCCAACCAGGGCGATACTGCCGCTGGCGGAGTCCGGCAGTACCAGCCGACTGCCGTCCAGCAACCCCGCGTCCAAACGCGGCAGCTTCGACCAAAGCAAAGGCGCAGCGCTAGCACCTATGAAGCTGGCAAGCAAGATGGAGCTGATGCGAATCACCCTTGTATTCGACCTTAGTCCCTGCGCAATCGGTTCCTGTCACCAGATGGCCGCACCAGCTCCGTCGCTTGCGTTGTGGCAGTGTGCGCAGCTTGACCCCGCGGCCAGGGATTCTAGACTGGCGTTCGTGATGAAGCTCCCCGACTACCGGAAACTCCATACGGTCCCGCGCATCATCATCTTCCTCGTCGGGGTCTACGTCTTCCTTTTCTCAATCGAGCTTATGGGCAAAGGCTTCAACGGGCTGGGCGCCGGGTTCACCCGAACGCTCTTTTCGCTGACCGCCACCCCGCTTACCGGCCTCTTCATCGGCCTGCTGGTCACCTCCATTTGCCAGAGCTCGTCCTCGACGACTTCGGTCGTGGTCGGACTGGTTGCCTGCGGCTCGCTCGATATCACCCACGCCATCCCCATCGTGATGGGTGCGAACATCGGAACGACTGTCACGAGCACGATCGTCTCGTTTGCCCACGTCGGACGCAGACAGGAGTTCGAACGGGCATTCCCGGCCGCCATGGTCCACGATATCTTCAACATCCTGACGGTCATGACCCTGATGCCACTGGAGGCCCTCTTCCACCCGCTGGCGCGTGGGTCGGCCCTGCTCGCCCGGGCGTTCCAAGGCGTCGGAGGGCTCTCCGTTTCCAGTCCCTTGCAGTTCGTCACCGGACCGCCGCTCCACGCTGTCAGCCGGCTCGTGGGTCGCATTGCGTGGATCGAGCTTGCCGTAGCTCTCTTCCTGCTTTTCTCCGCCCTCAAGGTGATGGTGGACATGCTCCGCTCGCTCATCAGCCGGCGCTTCGAGGTCATCCTCGACAAGTACCTGTTCGGCAACGCGGGCCGGGCGTTCCTGCTCGGCCTCTTCTTCACTGCACTCATCCAGTCCAGCTCGGTCACCATATCCATGGCCGTGCCGCTGGCGGGCGCGGGCCTGCTGACACTCCGCCAGCTCTTCCCCTACGCCCTCGGCGCCAACATCGGCACGACGGTCACTGCGGTTCTCGCTGCGCTCGTTACCGGCTCGATTTCGGCCGTGCAAGTCGCGTTCGCCCACACCCTCTTCAACAGCTTCGGCACAGCAATATGGTATCCGCTGCGCATCGTGCCGCTGTCGATTGCCGGCTGGCTGGGCGGCTTCTGTGCCCGGCACCGCGTGTTCGCCGTGCTTTTCGTGATAGTCGTGTTCTTTGCCATACCGCTGGTTGCGGTTATACTTTTGAGGAGGACAGTATGATATTGACCGACCTCCTGAAGCTCTGGAAGAAAACGTCGCTGGTTGACGAAGCCACCGCGCAGTGTGTCGAGATGCTGCGCATCGGCCAGCAGATGTTCGCCTACTCGCTCGGCGTCCTGATGGACAACGAGTGCGAGGTCGAGGACATCTACGCGATGGACCGCACCCTGAACCATGGCGAGATTGCGGTTCGCCGCATGATAGCCGAGCACCTCGCGGTCAATCCGCAGGAAGATGCGATTCCGGCGCTGTTCCTTGCAACGATTGTCGGCGACATCGAACGGATCGGCGACTACTGCAAGAACCTGATCGAGCTGGCCCACCACTACCCGGAGAAGCTCGAGGGCCCGTACATCGACCGCATCCGAGCGGTCAAACTGGACGTTGCCAGGATGTACGATGATACCATGAAAGCCTACGCTGAAAACGACGCCTCGCTTGCCGCCTCGGTGATGGAGCGGCACGCCGAACTCGCCCGGACCTGCGACGGACTGACCGACCGGCTGCTGGCCGAGCAGCAGATGTGCGGACGCGACGCCATCATCCGGGCGCTACTGATCCGCTTCCTGAAGCGTGTGTCCGCCCACCTGAAGAACGTCGCCTCGTCGCTGGTGAACCCGTACCACAAGCTCGGCTACAAGCCGGACGGGACACCCGACGACCGCGACGAATGACGCGCCCCTGCTGAGAACATAGCCCGCGTCGGCGGGCCTTCGCACGCGCCCGCTCTCACTGTCCCGCCACACGCCTCCGGGTATCGGCATCTGCACCCCGGCTTCCAGATTCGTCCTCCGCGCCGACTAGCCGAATCCTGACAATTGGCCTATCCGCGCCTGGCAGATCGGCCCTAGGCTGTTGCCGCATGTTTGCGGCGGCGCCATCCAGCAGAAGAGCGTGCGTCAGCACACCCAGCAATATTTCGCTTGAATCTGTCAAGGAATTGGCCATAATGGTGAGCCTACCAAGGAACGCGGTCTTGACTACAGTACTTGAAGACAAAATCGCCGGATTGAAGCAGCAGCTCTTCACGATGGCCGGTATCGTGGAAGAGATGATCGGCAACAGCGTCAAGGCGCTGGTCCACAGGGAACCGGCGCTGGCCGAGCAGGTGATCGGCCCGGACGAAGACCGCGTCAACCGGCTGGAAATCGAGAACGAGGACGCGGCCATCAACCTGATGGCGCTCTACCAGCCCGAGGCTTCGAACCTGCGCGCCATTGCCATGATCATCAAGATCAACAACGACCTTGAGCGGCTTGGCGACCATGCGGTCAACATCGCTGAGGCGGCCCAGTTCCTGATGACGCGGCCTGCGGTGAAGCCGCTGGTCGACATCCCGAAGATGGCCGACTACGCCATCGCCATGCTCAAGGACTCGCTCGACGCCTTCACGCGCACTGATGCCGAACTGGCACGTTCGGTCTGTGGCCGCGACAACATCGTCGACGAGCTGAACGACACGGTGAAGACCGATCTCGCCCGGGTCATGAGCGCCGACGCCGCGACCATCGAGCGGGCCCTCAAACTGATGATGGTGTCGCTGAACCTCGAACGGATCGCCGACCTTGCCACCAACATAGCCGAGGACACCATCTACATCGCGACCGGACAAGTGATTAAGCACCACTGCAAGAACGAGGCACAGAACCCCGACCATTGAGTCGTCTGATAGCGGTCGTAGACGACGAGCCGGATATCCGTGACCTGGTTGCTCTCCATCTAAAGGGGGCCGGCTTCAGCGTCCGCGCCTTCCCCGACGCCACGCAGTTCCAGAAGTCGCTCGCCGGCAGCCTGCCGGACTTGGTCATCCTTGACCTGATGCTGCCCGATGCCGACGGAATCGATGTCTGCAAGGACATGAAACGCGGCGCCCGTACTACCGACATTCCCATCGTCATGCTGACAGCACGGGGCGACGAACTCGACCGTGTGCTGGGCCTGGAAATCGGCGCCGACGACTACATCACCAAGCCGTTCTCGCCCAAAGAGCTGGTCGCCCGCGTGAAAGCCGTTCTCCGCCGCCGCGACAAGGGCGGCCGGCAGGCTACGGTTGAGCTGACCGAAGGCGTAGTCATGGACCCGAACCGCTACGAAGTCTCGGTTAACGGCCGGAAGCTGGAGCTGACGACTACCGAGTTCAAGCTCCTCGCAATCCTGGCGGAGCGCCGCGGCTGGGTTTTCTCCCGCGACGAGATCTTGGGCCGCCTGTGGGGTGACGAGAAGGCGGTTATCGACCGCACGATTGACGTCCACGTGACGAACCTGCGAAGGAAGCTGGGGAAGGCGGGCCGGCTCATCGAGAACGTACGCGGCGTCGGCTACAAGCTTACCGACTGAACAGGAATCAAGGAATCGAGGATTCAAGGAACCCAGTGAACGGATTGCCCGAGTCAGGCTCTCACATGAATCCTGGAATCCTGGGATCCTCGTATCCTCTGCCCCGTCTTTGAAGCGCTACATCCTGCTGCGGTTGCTCGCCCTCCAGCTGGCGATAGTCATTGTGCTGCTCGTCGCAGGCCTGGCCGCGCGCGGCACGCGGCACAACACGATCCTCTGGGTCACAGCCGCGGTTGTCACGGTGGCCACCGGCGCGGTGTCATATCTGGTCGCCCGCAGCACGGTGCGGCCGCTTCGTGACCTGACTGCGGCGTTTCGCCGGCTGAGTGCCGGCGACTTCGACGTCCGCGTGCTTCCCGCCAAGCGTGGCCGGCTGCGCGAACTTGGCGATGACTTCAACCAGATGGTATTCAGGACCAAGACGCTGGTAGACGAACTGCGCCAGCAGCGCGAGGCTCTGGACGCAATCGTTGCGTCGATCCAAGAAGGCCTGGCCGTGGTGGACGGGCAGGGCCGAATCGTCCTTGCCAACGCCAGCTTCCGCCGCCTGGCTGGTGAATCCAAGATCGAAGGCCGCTACTACTGGGAGATAATCCGCGAGCCGGATTTCGTCGAACTCGTTCGCTCAGTGACGGCCGGGGCCCCGTTGGCTACCCGACAGATCGAGATCGCCGACCGTATCTACGCCTGCAGCGCTAACTACCTCGCGACCGCGCAACAGGTCGTTCTGACCCTCCACGACGACACCGAGGTCGCGCGGGCCGCGCAGATGAAGAAGGACTTCGTCCAGAACGTTTCCCACGAACTCCGAACGCCGCTCACCGCCATCAAGGGCTTCGCCGAGACCATGGAAGCGACCATTGACAACGGCAGCCGGCCGTACCTCGAGACCATCATCCGCAACACTGACCGGCTCGTCAGTCTCGTGCAGGACCTGCTCACGCTCTCTGAACTGGAGGAACGCGGAGCCGGGCTCCAACTTGAGGACGTCGATCTGCGGGCCATCGCCGCGCAGATGCTTCCGCTCTTCGACAAGGCGGCAAAAGACAAAGGACTCGAACTGAAGCTCTCGTTGTCCGGGGACGGTGTCCCGCTCCGCGCCGACCGGTTCAAGCTTGAGCAGGTCTTCATCAACCTGCTCGACAACGCGGTCAAGTACACCGACAAAGGAGAGGTCGAACTCGCCATCAGTCGTGAGGACGGCAAGATCGTTATCGAGGTCCGCGACACCGGACCCGGTATTGCGGCCGAGCACCTGCCCCGGCTGTTCGAGCGCTTCTACGTGGTGGATAAAGGCCGCTCCCGCCGGCTCGGAGGCACCGGGCTCGGCCTGTCGATAGTGAAACACATCGTCCTCCTTCACTCTGGCGACATCTCGGTGCGTAGTACGCCCGGTGCGGGCACGGCTTTCACCATCTCGCTACCGATCGGGACAACATAGCCCGGCCACCGGATAGAAGCCGTATTGGCTGCGCGCTGCCCGGAATCGACGGTCACCATTCCGGACAAGCGACCACGACTGCAACGAAGGCGCTTGGGCGGCAGTTCCGGCCGCAACCATATCCGGAGTAGCCTCCGAGTCGCTACCTTCTCCGTCGTTGACAAACAGAGGGGGAGGGCTAGACTTCCCGATACTGATGCTGGGTCGCATCCTCGGTCACGACTGGCCGTGTGCTCCGGGTTTGCGTCTCAACATAGGGAGCATCTAACGACTTGTGATTAATGCAGATACCGTTGACTGACGCGACGAAGTGCAACCCGGAGCTCGCGCTGAAGCTGCAAGCGGGCATCTGGATGGCTGAGGACCTCACTCCCCATGACGCCGACGCGAGCGCGCCGCTCGTCGGCTCAACCTCGTAGACATGCTAGCAGGATCTCAGGCCCCGCCAGCGGGACTGCCCGGGCAGCCGGAACCTGCGTACGCCGACTCGCTGGCTATGGTCTGCCACGACCTGCGTACGCCGCTGGCGGCAATCAAAGAGGCACTGGCGCTGCTGACGGAGACCGCAACCAGCCAGCTCGACGACCGTCAGCACCGCTACCTGGCCGTTGCCCGCGAGGAGATCAACCGGCTCAACCGGATGATCGACGACCTTGTTGAAGTTTCCCGAATGGAATCAGGCAAGGTTGTCCTGCATCCCAAGGCGGTGGACTTGTCCGAACTGCTCTCCGCTGCGACTGAGAGCCTGTCGCCGCTTGCGGGCAAGCGCAACCTGACAATCCGGCGCGACGTGCCGTCACTCCTGCCGCAGGTGACCGGTGACCGCGATCAACTGCTCCGCGTCTTCGGCAACCTCCTCGACAATGCCATTAAGCATTCGCCTGTGGGCGGGACGGTTCGCGTGGGGATAACCCCTGTAGACCCGCGCTCGGGCGCACCTGCCGGAGATGGTAGCACTGCTCGCGACGGCTACGTCCAGGTCACGGTTTCGAACGACGGCCCCGGTATCCCGCCAGAGGCAATCGACCGGATCTTCGAGAAGTTCGAGCGTGCGGACTCGCGCTGCCCGGGAAGCGGGTTGGGCCTGGCAGTAGTCCGCTCGATAGTTGAGATGCACCACGGCAGGGTCTGGGCGGAAAGCACCTCAGGCCAGGGGGCGCGGTTCCAGTTCACGCTGCCCATCAGGGAGGCTTCGTGAACACAGCCCGAGACCTTTGCGCCGGCGGCGGCCTTGCGCAGAGTTTGACTATCCCACTGGCCGCACGGTATACTGCAGTCGATGCAGCCGTGCCGAAGTCAGGACCTGACCGCAGGCGGTTCAATGACTAAGATGCGCCGCCGCAAGTTTGGGGTTCGGAGCAACTCAGGCGAGACAGCCTTGTTCGATTTCATCCTGCCAGTCAAGGAGGACGCGTGACCAACACCAAGAAGAAGATACTCGTAGTTGAGGACGATGCCGGCCTGCGTGAAATGGTCAAGAGTAGGCTCGAGAAGGAAGGGTTTGACGTAGTCACCGCGACCGATGGGTTCCAGGCCGTCGTCACGGCACGCCAGGGCGACCTCGACCTGATTGTTCTCGATTTGATACTCCCCAAGATGGACGGCTACTCGGTATGCCAGCTGCTCAAGTCGAGCGGGGCAAAGACCCCGATCATCATCCTCAGTGCCCGTTCGTCGCCGGAGGACATACGCCGAGCCCTCGACATGGGAGCGAACGCCTTTGTTCCCAAGCCGTACGACGCGCCGGTGCTGGTGAGCAAGGTCCGCGAGATCCTGTTCCCCGGGGAACAGGCCAAGACGTCGGTGGCCGCACCCGTAGCAGCTCCTCCGAAACCGGCGCCGGTAGTTGAGGCGCCGAAACCGGCTCCAGCAGCGGCGGTTATGACGCCCCCCGCCCTGGACAAAGCGAAGGCGGAACGCGAGGCGGCGGAACGGCGGGCGAAAGAGGAAGCCGAAGCCAGGGCACGTGCCGCCGACGCTGAACGCAGGCGGCAGGAAGAAGCCCGGAAGACAACGCCGACACCCACCAAGGAAGAGCTCGAACTCATAGAAGAAGAGAAGAGACTCGCCCAGAAACGAGCCAAGCTGCAGGCTGAGGCCCAGGCTCGCGCCGAAGCGGAACGGAAGCGGCAGGAAGAAGAACAGAAACTCGCGGCGCAGCGCGCCCGCGAGGAAGCCGAAGCCAAGGCTCGCGCCGAAGCCGAACGTAAGCGCAGGGAAGAGGAAGAGAGACTTGCCGCGCAGCGCGCCAAGGAAGAGGCCGATGCCAAGGCTCGCGCCGAGGCCGAACGCAAACGCCGGGAAGAAGAACAGAAGATCGCGGCGCAGCGCGCTCGCGAGGAAGCTGAAGCCAAGGCCCGCGCCGAAGCCGAGCGCAGGAAGCGTGAGGAAGAGGAACGCAGAATCGCCGCCCAGCGGGCCAAGGAAGAAGCCGAAGCCAGGGCTCGCGCCGAGGCCGAACGCAAACGCCGGGAAGAAGAACAGAGGATCGCGGCGCAGCGCGCCAAGGAAGAAGCCGAGGCCAAAGCGCGCGTTGAGGCGGAACGCAGGAAGAAGGAAGAGGAACGAAGACTCGCCGAGCAACGCGCCCGCGAGGAAGCCGAAGCCAAGGCTCGCGCCGAAGCCGAACGCAAGCGGAAAGAAGAAGAAGCTCGCCGACTCGCCGAGCAGCGAGCCCGCGAGGAAGCCGAGGCTCGGGCACGCTCAGAGGCCGAGATCAAGCGGCTCGATGAGCAGGAACGCAGACTCGCCCAGCAACGCGAGAAGGACGACGCCAAGACCAAATCCCGCTTCGACGGAGAACGGCGAAAACTCGAGGAAGAGGAGCGAAAGCTCGCCGAGAGACGGGCGCAGTTTGAAGCCCAGGTGAAAGCCTACGCTGATGAGGATCGCAAGCGCAAGGATGAGGAACGGAAACTCGCCGAGAAGCGCGGGCAACTTGAAGCCCAGGTGAAGGCCTACGCCGAAGCGGAACGCAAACGGAGAGAAGAGGAACAGCGGATCGCTGCGCAGCGCGCCAAGGAAGAAGCTGAGGCCAGAGCACGGGCCGAAGCAGAACGCAAGCGGAAAGAGGAAGAGGAGCGCCGGAGACGGGAAGAGGAGCAGCGAGCCAAAGAGGAAGCCGAGGCCAGGGCACGCGCCGAAGCAGAACGGAAGCGAATCGAGGAAGAGGAGCACAAACTGGCCGAGAAGCGTGCCCGCCTCCAGGCCGATGCCAAGGCACGCGCTGATGAGGAGCGCAAGGTGGCCGAGCGGCGAGCCAAAGAGGAAACCGAGGCCAAGGCACGCGCCGAAGCGGAACGCAAGCGACTCGAGGAAGAGGAACGTTTGCTGGCCGAGCACCGCGCCAAGGAGGAGGCGGAAGCGAAGGCCCGCGCCGAGGCGGAGCGCAAGCTGGCCGAAATGCGCGCCAATGAGACAGCCAAGGCCAAGGCTCGGGCCGAAAAGGAGCGCCAGGTTGCCGAGCAGCGTGCCAAGCTCGAAGCCGAAACCAAGGCCCGCACCGAGGCCCAACGCAAGCGCACGCAGGAGGAAGCCGAAGCCAAGGCCCGCGCCGAAGCGCTGCAACGGGAATGCGAAGAAGAGGAACGCAAGCTCGCCGAACGGAAAGCCCGGCTGGAGGCCGAAGCCAAGGCCCGCGCCGACAAGAACCGCAAAGCATAGCGCTCCCCACGGCAGATCTTCGCCGCCTGCCGAGCAACCGTTAGCCCGCAGACCGTGACAACACCACAGTTGATCAGATTCGCGCTGGCGGAAGATGTCGGCACGGGTGACGTCACCTCCCGACTTGCGGTTCCTGCTCGCCGGCTTGCCTCTGCCCGGCTGGTCGCTCGCGCAGCCGGAGTAATTGCCGGCCTCGATGTGTGCTGCCGGGTCTTCCTTACCGTTGACTCGTCTGTCCGCTTCGCGCCCAGGTTGGAGGATGGCGCTCGGTACCGCAGGAACCAGGTGCTTGCTGTCGTCAGCGGCCGGGCCCGGTCGATTCTCACCGCCGAACGCACCGCCCTCAACTTCATCCAGCGGCTGTCCGGCATCGCCACGGCAACCCGCAGATTCGTCGACGCAGCCCGCGGGACCAAGGCCGTCATCCTCGATACGCGCAAGACGACGCCGGGCTGGAGAGTGCTGGAGAAGTTCGCGGTCCGCTGCGGCGGCGGCACCAATCACCGTGCCGGCCTCTACGACATGATTCTCATCAAGGATAACCACATCGCGGCTGCCGGCTCGATCACGGCGGCCCTCGAGCGTTGCCGCTCCAGCCGACTATCGACTGAGGTCGAGACGCAGACCCTGGCTGATGTCAAAGAGGCCCTGGCCGGTGGAGCGAAGCGCATACTGCTCGACAACATGACTGTGGCAGAGATGAAGAAAGCGGTTGCGCTCGCCCGCGGCAAGGCGCAGCTCGAGGCCTCGGGCGGAGTCACTTTGCGGAACGTGCGCCGGGTTGCGCACACCGGGGTTGACTACATCTCAGTCGGAGCCATAACCCATTCGGCTCCGGCCGCGGACATCGCGCTCGATTTCGAAGGGTGATCGAGTGTCCCAGTGATCCAGTGCGCGACGCTGGACGCCGGTTCCTCCACTCGATCACTAGACCACTAGACCACTGGTCCTGTCCCGGTCAGATCTCCTTCACGAAGTACTTGCCCGGCAATTGCCGTACCAGGCCCTTGATCTCGAGCTGCATTAATACGGAAAGCAGGCCTGCCATCGGTATCCCAAGCCCCTCACAGATCTCGTCCACGTGCGCCGGTTCAGCGGTCAGAAACTCCATCACCGGCTTCTCCTCAGCCGCGACCTCAACCTTCGACCGCTCCTCGGCTCGCTTCGCCACTCCCAGTTGGCGCAGGACATCGTCGACCGAGAGCATCGGCCTTGCCCCGTTCTTCAGCAGCCGATTGATACCGAGGCTCTGCTCTGACGTGATGTTGCCCGGCACCGCGAACACGGCCCTGCCCTGATCGGCCGCCCAGGCCACGGTGTTCAGGACGCCTGACTTCTCCCCTGCCTCGACGGCCACGACTGCCTGAGACAGGCCGGATACGACCCGGTTACGCTTCGGGAAATTCATCGCCAGCGGCTCGACCCCGAGCGAGAACTCGGAGATGACCGCGCCCTGAGCGCTGACGGCGTCGTACAACTTCCGATTCTCCGGCGGGTAGTAGACGTCAATGCCGCAGCCGAGCACGGCCACTGTCCGGCCGCCGCCATCAAGCGCACCTTTGTGCGCGAACGTATCAACACCCCGCGCCAGCCCGCTCACGACCGTGACGCCATGCTGGGCCAGTTCGCGTCCCAGCTTCTCCGCCACTTGCCGGCCGTAGTGCGACGGCACGCGCGTACCCACGACCGCGGCGGCGGTCGTATCCTGGGGCCGAATCTCGCCCCGCAAGAACAGCACCGGTGGCATATGCGCAAGCTGCTTCAGATTCTCCGGGTAGTCTTCATCGGTGTAGCCGATGGTCCGGATACCAAGCGCCTGCGCCGCCTTCAAACGGCGCTCGGTCTCGTCGCTCCGCCGGTACGAGCGGATGGCCGTGGCAAGCTCTTTGTCTATCCCTTTCACCTCGAGCAGGTCATCCTGGCCCGCCTTGAACACGGCTTCGGGAGTCCGGAACCGGGCCAGCAGATTCTTCAGCCGCGTCTCGTTCATCCGCGGCACTGCATACAGGTCGACGAACCCCGCGTTCATGCCGGCCTAGGTTGTCCTTGGGAACAGCCGGTTGATCGACTCCCGCAGTTCCTCGATCCCCTGCCCGGTCAAACCCGACACCCAGACCCGCTCGGCGTCCCAGCGGGCGGTAGACTTGCGCCCGGCCAGAAGGTCCACCTTGTTGAGAGCAATGATCCGCGGCCGCTTCAGGATCTCCCCGTTGTAGTCGCCGATCTCGCCCACCAACTCGTCGTAGTCACGCTTGGGGTGCCCCGCCGACGCGTCAATGACGAACACGAGCATCCGCGTCCGTTCGATGTGCCGCAGGAACGCGAGGCCCAGTCCTTTGCCTTCGTGCGCACCCTTGATGATACCGGGCATGTCTGCGACCGTGAACCGCACGTCCTTGGTCTGCATCACGCCGAGGTTCGGAGTCAGCGTGGTGAACGGGTAGCTCGCGACCTTGGGATTGGCCCGCGTCAGCCGCGACAACAGCGTTGACTTGCCGGCATTGGGAAGCCCGACGATTCCGACATCGGCCACCAGTCTCAGGACCAGCCTGATCTTGCGCTCCTCGGCGGCTTCACCCGGATCGAAACGGCGGGGCGCCTGGTCGGTCGAGGATGCGAACCTGGCGTTACCCCGGCCACCTCTGCCACCGCGCGCCACGACCAGTTCCTGATTCGACCTCAGGATCTCCCCCAACTTCGCGCCGGTGCCGGCATCGAATACGTCGGTGCCCAGCGGCACGGGCACGCGCACACCTTCTCCATTCCGGCCGTGTCGGTTCGCGCCCCTGCCGTGGCCCCCCGCGCCTGCCTTGTAGAATCGGTGATACTCGAGGTCGGCCAGCGTCTGGAGATAGTGGTTACCCCAGAGCACGACCGAGCCACCGTCGCCGCCGTCGCCGCCATCCGGCCCGCCCTTGGGCACGAACTTCTCTCGTCGAAACGAGACGCAGCCGTCGCCGCCTGAACCGGCCCGCACCTGGATTGTTACTACGTCAATGAATCGCATGTCCGCAGAGGGATGAAGTGCGACGAGTAGCGGTCACTCTTTAGCCCTATCCGCTGCTCCGCGTCTCCCCGACCTTCCGTCGCAGCGCACTTATCACCTGTTCAGGTACGAAACAGGCAAGTTCGCCGCCCTTGGCAGCGAGTTCGCGCACCAGCGACGAACTGAGGTAGAAGTATCGTTCCGACGGAACGAAGAAGATAGTCTCGACTGCCGGGGCGAGCTTGCGGTTGGTGAGCGCCATCTGGAACTCGTAGTCAAAGTCCATCACGGCCCGCATGCCGCGGATGATGGCTTGCGCGCGTTGCTGCTGCACGAAGTCCACGAGCAGGCAATCGAATCCCTGCACGACGACTCGATCCATACCCCTCGTGACGTCCTTTGCCAGCTGCATGCGCTCCTTCCAGGAGAACAGGGGATTCTTCTCCTGCCGGCTCGCAACACCGACGACCACCTTGTCGAATAGATGCGCTGCCCGTTTGACCACATCCAGGTGCCCGAGTGTGATCGGGTCAAAGCTGCCGGGATACACGGCAATCCTCTGCCCACCCGCAGCCTGTGTTTCCGTATTCGTCATTCGAGCTTCGGCCTTCGTCAGTCTCCTCACGCCATCCTCCTCATCACACTCACCATGGTGTCGCCGTAGTCTCCCTGCTTCACCATCTCCCAGCCAGCCGGAGCCAGCGGCATCTCGCGCCGGTGGTGCTCCGCAACAAACCAGCCGTCCGGACCCAGAACGCCGAACTCGGCTGACCGGTCGATGGTCGCCTGCACCAGCTCGTGCAGGTAGGGAGGGTCGGCCAGAACCAGATCGAAGCCGGCGTCAGCCAGCTTCTTCAGGACCCGCAGCACGTCGCCTCGTATCACCGTCGCATCCGGCAGACCCCTCACGTTTGCGCGCAGGAACCGCAGCACCGTCGCCTGCTGCTCTATGAAGACCACCGATGCCGCGCCCCGCGACAGCGCCTCGATGCCAAGCGATCCGCCGCCGGCGTACAGGTCACACGCCCTGGCCCCGCGCACCCGCGTCCCGATGATGTTGAACATTGCCTGTCGCGTTATCGCCTTGGTCGGCCGCAGGCCGGCGCGTGGATACTCAAGCTCTCTACCCTTGTACCGGCCGCTACTAACACGCATTACAGGACTATACCGCCCGACCTCAGTCTGTCAAACTAGGACTGGGGTAACCCTCCTCACCCTGGCGCCGCTCGCCCTCTCCCCGCCAGGGAGAGGGTCGGCGTGAAGAGCTGGAGTGCGGGACACGACCCAGTTCCGTTGGGCAGATGGAGTCGTGCCCAATCCCGACTTGGTCGCCTGATCGAGAGCTCCGGCTCAGGCTTGGCTGGAGTCTCTTCGAATCAGTCGAGGCAATAGAACGTGCAAAGAACGGCGGGGAGTAACCTCCCCGCCGCAGTGTGTAGGACCAGCTCCTCAGTGCGTCACGATGACCTTGGCGACAGGCGCCTCGGCCTCGGCGACGCGCGCGAAGTAGACTCCGTCTGCCAGCTGCCGGCCGTCGAGGATGGCCCGGTCGCGGCTGAGGACTAGCGTACGGACGACGCTACCGGTTGCGTCATAGAGCTCGATCGCTTTCTCCGCCCCGGTCGGGTTGAGCAGACGTAGCGTCGTCAGGCCCCGGAACGGACTCGGACTGACGTCGATGCGCGCCGGCGCCGGGGCCGGGGTCGGCTCTACCGACTCGAAGATCCCGACCGGACCCGAGATCGTTGCGTTCGCCATGAAATCGCGCACCCCGGCGTCCCGGTCCAGGCTCCAGCCTCCGAAGTGCTCCCATTTCTGGAACGACAGTGGCGGGACCGAATCCATGCCGAACGTCGGTTCGCTGTCCGCGACGGATATCGCGGCCACGAAGAAAGCGCCCTCACCGATGACCACCGGGCTTGACGGAGTCACAGTAAACCAGCTATCGCCCGCCACGTTGACTGTCGCTTTGTACAGCGTGTCCCCGGGTGTGCCGGCCGGACCATTGTCATCGAAGATAGCGATGTAGGGACTCGAAGGTACCGACCGCATGCCCAGATAGACCCGTGCGCTCTGCACCGAGCAAGGATAGACCGGCGGTACGAAACGGTTGCCCCACCCTCCGCCGGCGGAGTAGAAGTACCACATGCTGCCCGGTGTGCCGCCGTCGTAGGAGAGCAACGCCGGCATCGTGACCACGCGGAGTTCAAGCTTCACCGTGTCGTTTGCGGCCAGCATGTCACCGGCTAACCTGGTGTAGATCTTGAGGATGTATGTGCCGTTGGTGACCGGGCGCCAGGTGCTGCCAAGTGCCAGTGATTCGGTTTCGCCCGGGGCCGACGCCATCGTCATCATCGAATCGGAGAAGACGACGGCATTGTTCTGCCGCGTGACCTTGAAATGGGTCTGGTAGGCAGCTTCGGATTGGTTGCCGTAGTTCTTGACAACTGCCCAGAACGAAAGCGGGCGGCCATTGACGGCGAACAGGCCACCGCTGCGGTCGTTCATCGCGTTGCGAATGCCCACGTCATGGATCTGCAGCGTACTGGAGTCGGGCGGGAAGAAGCGGACCGCCAGGTCGGGATGGAGCAGGTTGCCCGACGGAGTTGCGCCCGAAAGGTAGTTGAGACCGATGGCACCGGATATGTTCTCGATGCCGGTCTGGTTGTTGGTCGCACCCCAGCCTTGGTAGGGAGCGCCGCTCTGCTCCTTGTACTGGAACGTGATGGACGAGTCCGCCTTGGTCAGGATGACCTGAAAGGTGTTGTTGCCACCCGTGCTCCAGAACGCGATGCTGTCGTACTCGACGATGAAGCTGTCAGCGCCGTTGGACCAGTACCAGATGGAACCGTTGGGCGAAGCGCCCGTGGTGCAGTCAAGGTCACTGAGGAGCATGGCAAGCTGGTTATTCGGCTTCTGAGTACTCGGAACGGCCTTGAACGGCGAAGCGTTGGCGGTAGCATCGCCGAATGTGATGTAGCCGTTTGACCCGACGATGACCGAATTGACATTGTACCAGTAGTAGGGGAAGTTGAATCCGACGGAGAACGGCCCGGCGGTATTGTCATCCAGGAGTGTCGTTATCTCGGTACCAACTCCTTTGATGCTCACCCAGTTGTAGGTCGGAGCGCCCGAACCGGTGGTATCCGAGTCCAGGTACTTGTAGCCATAGGTATCCGGCCCGCCGCCACCGAGCACCGCGGGCGCACTCGACGGAGCAATGCCGCCCGGGGTGAACGCTACCAACGCGATCGACAGAATCGCCACCAACATCAGACCTCCTTTGGACCCTGCTCTGGCAGGGCCCTGGTTCTCTTGGCTCCTAACGTTGCGCGGCATCCGACCCGGAACAACGACGGTGCCTGGTCGTGACCGCAGCTTTGGGATTCTACCCCGTCCGCGGCTCTGGTCAAGGAGGCGGGAAGGCGGGCGACAGACGTCGAGGCAACAAAGGAGCGGCGGGGATTCTCCTCCCCGCCGCAATCTGCAAAGCCGTCGGCCTAGTGCGTAACGATGACCTTGGCCACGGGCGCATCGGTACCGGCGACCCGCGCGAAGTAGATCCCGTCAGCGAGCAGCCGACCATCAAGGACAACCTGGTCGCGGCTGAGGTCCAGCGTGCGCACGACGCTGCCGGTCGCGTCGTAGAGATCGATCGCCCTCTCCGCCCCGGTCGGGTTGAGTAGACGAAGAGTGGTGACGCTGCCGAACGGGTTGGGATTGACGTCAATCCGTACCGGCACGCGCGCCGGCGCCGGCTCCAGCCACTCCAGGATACCGACTGGCCCGGAAACCGTCGCATTAGCGCAGACATCACGCACCACTGCGTCGCGGCTCGGTCCCCAGACGCCGGTGTTCTCCCAGCCCTGGTAGCAGAGCGGCGGCACTGAGTCCATACCGTACGACGGGTCGCTGGCCGTCTCAGAGGTCGAGCCGACGAAGAACGCGCCTTCCGTAACGACGACCGGCGTCGCCAGATTGACTGAGTACCAGTTGGCCGCGGAGACGGAAACCGTGTCCGCGAACAGGATAGTCCCAGGGCCTTCGCCCGGACCGTCGTCGTCGTATATCGCCATCAGGACGTCGACCGTGCCGGCCGAGGTCATGTGCTGGCGGATGGCGCTGATCGAGCATGGATAGACCGGCGGCACGAAACGATTGCCGAACCCGCCCGGACCGTTCCAGGACATGGAGTTGCCAGGCGTACCGCTGTCAAAGGTAAGCATCCCCGGCAGGGTGACCACGCGGAGTTCGATCATCGCGGTGTCGTTCGCGGCCAGCATATCGCCGGTCATCTTGGTGATTATCTTGATGATGTACGTGCCGTTGGTGACCGGACGCCAGGTGCTGCCGAGGGCGAGCGATTCGGTCTCGCCCGGGCCCGTTGCCATCGCTGTCATCGAGTCGGAGAAGACAACCGCGTTGTTCTGCCTGGTTACCTTGAAGTACGTGGTGTAGGATGCTTCCGGCTGATTGCCGAAGTTCTTGACCACCGCCCAGAATGAAAGCGGCCGGTCGTTGATGGCGAACAGGCCGCCGCTACGGTCGTTCATCGCGTTGCGGACGCCCACGTCATGGATCTGCAGCGAGGTTGACTCGGGCGGGAAGAAACGAACCGCAAGATCGGGGTGGAGCACATTGCCCGACGGGGTCGTACCCGAAAGGTAGTTCAGACCTATCGCGCCCGATATGTTCTCGATGCCGGTCTGGTTGGCATCCGGCCCCCAGCCGTTGAACGGCGCGCCACTCTGTTCCTTGTACTGGAACGTGACCGAGGAGTCGGCCTTGGTCAGAATCATCTGGAATGTGTTGTTCCCGCCGGTACTCCAGAAAGTGATGCTGTCGTACTCCACGATGAAGCTGTCCGTCCCATTCGACCAGTACCAAACCGAACCGTTCGGGGAGCCGGTCGCGCTGCAGTCGAGGTCACTCAGCAGCGCCGCCAACTGGTTGTTCGGCTTGCCCGTGCCCGGGACCGGCTTGAACGGCGACGCGTTCGCCGACTTGTCACCGAACGCTATGTAGCCGTTGGACCCGACAATTACCGAGTTGACCTTATACCAGTAGTACGGGAAATCGAATCCGATCGGGAACGGCCCGGCATTGTTGTCATCACCGAGGGTCGTTATCTCGGTACCGACACCCTTGATGCTCACCCAATTGTAGGTTGGAGCGCCCGAGCCGGTGGTGTCCGAGTCCAGATACTTGTAGCCATATGTATCCGGGCCACCGCCACCAAGCACGGGAGCGCTGGACGGCAACATGCCCCCCGGGGTCAGCGCCACCAGCACGATTGACAGAATAGTTACGAACATCAGTCCTCCTTTTCAGCCCCGCCTGGGCAGGGCTGTAGTTCGCTCTACTTGATGACTGCCCGGCCGCTAACCGGGCAGCACCGTATCATCTGCGGGCTCTTAGCAGAGTTGAATATAGGCCGTCCGTCCCGGAAGTCAAGGAGAAGTGGACACGGGTAACGACGTTGAGGACCATGCCACGGCACTGCCGCCGTCACTCACGCTCGCGAGGCTACTACTTGACTTTGCGCGATAAGGACCAAGAATATCACGCAAATGGACAAGTTCATCGTCCGCGGCCCGACCAGGCTTGAAGGAACGGTCTCGACCGCAGCCGCCAAGAACGCGGTACTGCCCATCCTCGCCGCCTGTCTGCTGACCGAGGAACCTTGCGTTATCCGGGACGTGCCCCTGCTCGAAGACGTTAAGACAATGGCCCGGCTCCTGCGGTCATTGGGCGTGCAGGTTGAGCAGCGGAAGCATACCATCAAGCTCGCGGCTGCTGGCAAGATAGAACGGACCGCGACCTATGACATCGTGCGCAAGATGCGGGCCAGCTACTACGTGCTCGGACCCCTGCTCGGTCGATTCGGGGACGCGCGAGTCTCGCTGCCCGGCGGCTGCGCCATCGGCCCGCGGCCGGTTGACCTCCATCTCAAAGGCATCGCGGCGCTGGGTGCCGAAGTCGATCTTGAGCACGGCTATATCCATGCTACCGGCCGCCTGCGCGGCGGCACCATGCTGCTGGAAGGGACTTCTGGCCCGAGTGTCGGCGCCACTGCGAACACGATGATGGCCGCCGTGCTCGCCGAGGGCGAAACCGTCATCCAGGGAGCGGCCTGCGAGCCCGAGGTTTCAGACCTCGCCGGCTTCCTCACTGTCATGGGCGCGAAGATCGAGGGCTGCGGCACGCCGGTCGTGAGAATCAGAGGCGTGAAGCGCCTGCACGGTGCCGACTACCGGCCGATCCCAGACCGGATTGAAGCCGGGACGCTCGCCGTTGCCGCCGCCATCACGCGCGGCCAACTGGAGATCACCGGCTGCGAACCCGCGCACCTCGTCGCGGCAATCGACTGCCTGCGCCAGGCCGGCGTGACCGTCGAGACGGGCAAACGTCGAATGGTCGTCAGCGCCGAACGACGCCCCGAGGCAGTCACGGTCGCAACCGCGCCGTACCCGGGATTTCCTACCGATCTGCAGGCGCAGTTCACCGCGCTGCTGGCGACCGGCCATGGCACCAGCATCGTCACCGAGAACGTATTCGAATCGCGCTTCCTGCACGCGTTGGAACTGAACCGCATGGGTGCGAAGATCGACATCAACGGGCGGATGGCGGTTATCCAGGGATCGGAGTACCTGTCCGGTGCTCAGGTGATGGCCTCGGACTTGCGGGCATCGGCCGCGCTGGTGCTGGCCGGGCTCGCCGCAAGGGGCGAGACCGAAGTCCAGCGCATCTACCACCTGGACCGGGGATATGAATCGATGGAGCTGAAGCTGGGCGGGGTCGGAGCGAAGATCGAGCGCGTCAGTTACTGAAGAAGCTGAACGCTTCATGCTTCACGCATCACGCAATGAACGGCCGGCGTCAAGCCTAGGACGCAGAGCTTCGTCCGTCCGTGTGGGCTCGCTCGTCATTGGCGGGGGCTCGCCGGTATCAGTTCAATCCATGACCAAGACCCGCACCGACGATGTCAGGGCAACCGTCCGCCAGATAAGACGACTCGAACGAGCCGGCTGCGAAATGGTGCGCCTGGCAGTCCCGGACACCGCGGCTGCCGCGGCCCTGCCGGAGATCCGCAAGCGCATCGCCCTGCCGCTTGTTGCCGACGTCCACTTCGACTATCGCCTGGCGCTGAACGCGCTCAAGGCCGGTTTCGACAAAGTACGCATCAACCCCGGCAACATCGGCGCGGTCTGGAAGGTGCGCGAGATCATCAGCGCGGCTGAGAGCTCCGGTGCGGCGATACGGGTCGGAGTCAACGCCGGTTCCGTCGAGAAATCGATACTGCGCAGACACCGCCGCCCATCGGTCGCGGCCATGGTCGAAAGCATGGCCGTCTGCCTTGCGCCGTTCGAGAAGCTACGGTTCAAGAACATCGTGCTGTCGGCCAAGTCCACCGATGTGTCCGAGACTATTGCCGTGTATCGTGAGCTGTCACGGCACTGGTCGTACCCGCTTCACCTCGGGTTGACCGAGGCCGGACCGCCCTTCGAGGGCGCAATCCGTTCCGCCGCCGCGCTCGCGGTTCTGCTTCTGGAGGGCATCGGCGACACGATTCGCATCTCACTGACCGGAGACCCGGTGCAGGAGGTCACGGCCGCGTACGAACTGCTGGGGGCTCTGGGCCTGCGCCGCCGCGGCCCGCTGGTCTACTCCTGCCCCACCTGCGGCCGGACCGGTATCAACATTGTTAGACTAACGCGGGACGTGAAGCAGGCGCTACGCGATCACCCCTCGCCGCTCAAGGTCGCGGTGATGGGCTGCGTGGTGAACGGGCCGGGCGAGGCGCGAGAGGCGGACTTCGGGATTGCCGGCGGCAAGGGCCGCGGCATTGTCTTCGCTCATGGCCGTGTGGTCAAGACCTGCGCCGAAGACCAGCTGGTTCAGTCCCTGCTGCACGAAGTCCGGAAGTCCCGTCCCTAGTCCGCGGCTGACAGCGCCGCACCGAGCGCCGCAGCCAGCAGCGGCTTACGGGCAACCGTGATCGGCATACCGAGCGCCTTCTCCAAAGCTGCCCCCATCCCCGGGTTCTGCGCGACTCCACCCGTGAAGACGACGTCAGGCTCAACCCGTAGCCGCGCTGCCATGTTGGCGACCCGTCTGGCAAGCGCCTCGTGCAGACCGGCAATCACGTCCGCAACCGGAGTGTCGGCTGCAAGCAGCGACAGTATCTCCGACTCGGCCATCACCACACAGAGGCTGGAGACCGGCACGGGCCTTCGCGACTCAAGGCTCAGCCGGCCGAAATCCTCGAGCGGAACTGACAGTGTCCTTGACAGCACCGACAGAAAATGCCCGGTCCCGGCTGCGCAGCGGTCGTTCATTACGAAGTCACGCACCTTGCCCGACTCTTCGAGGCTGAGGACCTTTGAGTCCTGTCCACCGATGTCGATGACGGTGCGGCACGTCGGGTGCCAGTAGCGGATACCCAGGGCCGCGGCCTTGATCTCGGTGATGGTCCCTTCGACCTTGTCCACGACGTGTCGGGCATACCCGGTCGCTACCACTCCCCGCACATGTCCGGAGAGATCTCTGTGCTCGCTGCGGCACTCAGCCATGACCTGGTGAGCAGTCTCCTTCGGCCTCGGCCCGGTCGGGACGACCTTCTCGCAGAAGACCTGTTGGCTCGCGCGGTCGAACACAACCAGCTTGGTGTTGACCGAACCCACGTCTATTCCTGCAGTGATCACGCTCTCCTCCTCCGGCCGTAGTCGGGGTTGACTCCGACCTGCCTGGCCGCACGCACGAACGCCCGGACGTTCTCGGGTGGAGTCTCGACCGGTACTTCACATCCCGTGGCGGCGACGAACCCCCTCGGACACTTCCGCCCGGCCATGACCATCTCCGCTACTGCGGACTCAATGGTCGTCGGGCCCGAGAGCAGGATGGCCGAAGTATCGTAGTTACCGATGATGCGGCACGTATCACCAGCACCGGCCTCGGCGTCGGCCATCTCGATCCGGTCGATGCTCAGCAGGTCGGCGCCGGTCTCAGCCATCATGCCGATAGTTGCGCGGGTGTCGCCGCAGATGTGCAGGACGACGTCGAGGTCGTACCGATGCAGGTAGCGAATCACCTCCGCCTCGGAAGGAAGAGCGAACTCGCGGTAGTGCTCGGCCGAGATGACGCTGCCCGAGGCCAGCGGGTCGACGAGAATCGGCAGGCCGCCCGCGCCGATAATCGCCCGGCAGAATCGAACGATGGAGCGCGTCGCGTAGGCAAGCAGGCCCTTCACCCGTTCCGGCTCGGTCAGCAGACCAAGCAGGAAAGCCTCCTGGTCTACCAGCTGCTGGGCGGTTGTGAATGGTGCCGGAACGTAGGCGAGAATCGGCACCGTGTCTCCCCTGGCCTCGTAGGCGTAGGCTACGGCGTCGAGGTAGACTCGCAGCCGTCCGTCTCGCAGCGGGTCAGCCAGGCGGTCGTCCAACGTGGTGAGATCCGTCCACTTCGGTTTCGCCAGCAGCGGCAGGTCGTCCTCGGGGTAGTCGAACCGGGAACCCAGCGCCTCGGCAACCATCCCCACCTCGGAGAAGAACGAGATGAAGTCGATGCCATAGGTCTCCTGCGCGACGAGCTGGCTCCGCGCCATTGCCATCCCGTCGGTGTAGTATTCACGTACGGGGATGCCGGCGATCCGCGCCGCGTGGGCAGTGACCAGCGGGAACACCGGCACCCGGTCCTGCGGTTCGTCGATGACGAGCAGGCCGAAGCGCTCGCGCGGGGTCAGCAGGTCTTTCAGCGGCGGCTCCTCAGCACTTCGAGGAAAGCCTCGATCCGGGTTTGCAGCTGCAGCCCAATCTCGTTTGAGGGCGGCGCGACGTCGAACTCCAGTACCGGCAGATCGAGTTCCTGCTTCACGAAGTCGGATATCAGCCGCGCTTCCATCGCACAGTGCGAGCCGCCAAGGATACCGGAGATGATCACACCTTCGGCCTGTCGCTCCCGCGCCTGCCGTATCACCGACGCGGCCCGCTGCCGCGAGGTGCCGATCAGCGAAGCGGCCAGGAACGACCCGGCAATCGCCTGGAGTGGCGGCCTCGCTTCGTCCATCACTTCGAGCGCCTGATTGATGACGTACTCGGTGCCGACGACGCGCGCCCCCGCGTCTTCGACGTAGGTGAGTAGCAGCGGGTCGGCCGGCGGCGTGACCCAGACCAACCGAAGCGCATCCTCAGGAAGCACCCTCTGCCCACTTGCCAAGCGGCGCTCGGCCGTGGCCAGCAGGTGCTCCAGCACCTCCGTCCACTCCTCCATATCCGAGTAGTAGTGCAGATTGCCAAACTCGACAACCATCATCTCAAGAGCAGCCAGCGCCGCGTCCCGGAACGATAACTCGCGCAGCCTCGCGACCAGTCTCCTCACTCGGTTCGCCCGCCGCACGCCTTCGCGCAGTTCGTCCTCAGTGATCGAGTGATCCGTGAGCTTCTCCAACCGCTCGACGACACGCTCGTACTCCTTCACCAGCAACTCTTCCAGCGGTCCCGTGGGCCTTGCGTCGCAGCGCATCGGCTCCTCGACCCACAGCATGTCGGACGCGAATGACTCCACCAATTGCTCGACCCCGGAGTAGTCGTCGCAGGACGCGCCGGTAGAGGCAATGACCAGGTCTGGATTGGGGAAGTACGAGTGCTTGGAGAACGCGCCCAGGGCGGCACGCGAGAAGCAGGTTGCATCGCCGACGCCCAGTTCGGCGGCAGCATCAAAGAGCACGCGGCTCTCCATCGCGAACGGAGTCCACCAGATGCAGTCGGGGTAGAACGCCACCGAGTTTGGAAACGAATTGACTATCACCGGCACTGCGCCAAGGTCGCCCATCGTCGCGATGACCCGCCGCCCGGTCTGCCGGGCGCGGAACAACCGCTCGGTCTCATTCTGCACAAACCCCCACATCCGCAGGGCCGCCAGGGAGTTGTCGAACTTGAGACGGCGCAGGTGACGCGTACCATAGATGGCGAATGTCTGGGGAGGGAACAGGTACTTGGACCAGGCCTCGCCGTTGCCATAGTAGTGGTAGCGTTCAATCAGCTCGTCCGGCACGCGGTCGAACAAGTCCATCCACTCATCGAACCCGACCCGCGCCGGCTGCGGGTCGCTGTACCCGACATTCGACATTCGACATTCGGACTTCGGACTTCGCATGCTAAAGCGTCTCCAGGAACGCCTCGACCCGGGTGCGCATCTGCTCCCGGTTCTCGGTCGAGTAGTCAGTGTCAAGATGCAGCATGGGCAGACCGAGCGCCTCCTGCAGTCGCCTGACCTCGAAACTCCATGGGTCGCAGTAGAGCAAGGTCTTGTACACAAGCCCCACTACCCGGAACTCGCGGGCGAGCTTCTGCGCGTACTCGTACGTGGCCGAGTTCGGTCGGCGATGCATGCAGGGCCGGCTGAAGTAGAAGCGGGCGATCCGGTTTATCGGCGCACCGTCTGCAGGCACGTCCTCCGAGAACCAGCGCGTCCCCGTGCAGAGTATGTCGGTCACGATGTCCGCCCTCTCTTCGACGAGGTCCAGCAGCCATCGGTCATCCTCGGTCAACATGCTGCCGCCGAGCATAAGTCGCGGCCGTCGTCCTTCCGGTCGCGGCCGAGCGGCTACCATCCGCAGCACCTCCTCGACAAGCGAGACCGCCTTGACCGGGCCCAGCAGCCACGCAGTCGCCGCAAGGTCGAGCATCGTGCTGCCGGAGAGCAACGGCCCGTTCATCCGTCGCGTGTCGCTTGCCTGCCGCAGCATTCCCCGCATCCGGTTGAACGCGGCAATCTCGGATTCCAGCCGATCTGTGACGATGGCGGTGCCGGTCAGGGTTTCCATCTTCCCGGTCAGCAACTCCAATTGCCGCCTGAACTCCGCTACCCGATGCGGCAGAGGCTCGGACGTTCGCGGCAGGTAGAGCTGGAACACCGGGATGCCGAAGTGCTTTTCAATCGACTCCGGCAGCCGGCGCATCATGTCGCACGTGTTTACGCTGAGCACGGCGTCCACCTGCTGGTACAACCGGTCGCGACCGAAGTTGCCCATGCACGCATTGCAGAATGAACAGGCGTCGGCCCGCAGGTACTGCTCTCCCGCCTCCTCGGCCGCTTGCCCCCCACGCATCAAGCGGACTGGAATGGCACCGGCCGCCTGAACCAGTTCCACCGGCGCGTAGATGCAGAAGTAGCCGACAACCTTCACGCCTGCTTTCCGGGCGGCGGATATCTCCTCTATCCTCTCCTGCCGTATCTGTTCGAGGGTCGCGCGCGGTATCAGTTCCATGATTCGAGCCCCATCGATTCGACGAATATCTGCTCGAACTGCGGGTGACTGCTCAGCACCACTTCGCGGCACTTGGCGGCGAACCGTTCCGCTTCCGTGAACAGACTGGTGTCCAGTGTGGCCCGGACAGCCCCGAGCAAAGCCAAGTTGCCGTGCTGGCGAATGCGGTCAAGCGGTGTCCGCGGCAGCAATCCGATTCTCACGGCCGCGCCGGGGTTCATCGCGGCGCCGAACTTCCCCGTCACGTGCACACGTTCGATATCCGAGGCGGCCGCACCCCACTCAGCCAGCAGCACTCTGATGGCTGCGGCAATCGCGCCCTTGGCAAGCTGCATCTCACGCAGGTCGGCCTGGGTGAGGTAGATAGGCTTGTGTCCCTGCTTCAGTTCCAGACGGTCGTGGCCGGCAATCCTGCCGGAAGGATCCACCTTGCCGACCCGGACCGCTTCGGCCACGGCGTCGAGTACGCCCGAACCGCAGATGCTCTTCGGCTCTCCGCCGCCGATGACGTCCAGTTTGAATCTGCCGCGGCTGAACCGCGCCGCCTTCACCGCACCGGCCTGTGCCAGGCTACCGCACTCCAGGGTCGCGCCCTCGAATGCCGGGCCGGCTGCGGTCGAGGTCACGAGCATCCGCTCCCGGCTACCCAGTACCACCTCGCCGTTGGTCCCGGCGTCAACCAGCAGCGACAGACGCCTGGTCCGATGCATGCCGGCGGCCAGGATCGCCGCAGCGCAGTCCGAGCCGACGAAGCTGCCGAGCAGCGGCAGCATCCTCGTCCAACGGCCGTCCCGCTGGCTCGTGAGGGACTCGCGCAGCGTCAGCTCCGGCTCATAGGGGAACTCACCCAGCGTCGCCGCGCTCTTGCCCATCAGGAAGTGAGCCATCGCGGTATTGCCCACCGCGATGATCGGGCGCTCCCGCGGGATTCCCGCATCGTCGATGAACCTGTGCAGCACCGGCGTCAGCGGAGTCCGGCTGAGCTTTGCGCCGGCGGCGATCCGGCTCATCACATCCGCGCCAAAGACAATCTGCGGGTTCAGCTCCTCACGACGGGCCGCGATCCGGCGCCGCTCCACGTCGACTGCGGCGAGCGAGATCGTCGTAGTGCCGATGTCAACGGCAAGGCGGAGACTTGCCGAGTTTCCGGTGCGCCTGACACCTCTGCCCCGTACGACCGGTACGTCTCTCGCTACCTTCACCGAGACGGGCAAAGCCGGCGCATACTGACAGGCAAGAACGCTGCTCCAGCCTCCGACATCTAGAACCTGGGCTCTGCACTTGCCACAGGTGCCCGCGCCCCCACAGTCCGAAGGAAGCCGCACACCGGCGCCGAGGAGAAGTTCACGCAGGTTCTGTCCGCCATGCGGCGCGATCGTCACCCTCAAGCCGACCTCCACTCTCTCGCCGTTGCCACCAGTGCCCGGACATTCTCCTTCGGGCTCTCGGTCGGCACATCACAACTCGATGAGAGGATAAGACTCTGTCCGCCGCGATCGAGGCACGTTGTCGCCGCGGCCGTGACCTGTTCCGGCGGGCCTTCCAGCAGGAGATTGGTCGAGACGTTGCCCATGAGAACCACGCGGTCGCCGACTTCCTGTCTCGCCAGCGCCAGGTCCATTTCGTCGATGCTCAGAAAGTCCGCCCCGGTGGCGGCCATGTCGCGAAGCAGGCCTTTGGTCTCGCCGCAGATGTGTAGCCCGGCCTTGGCGCCGGCCTCGTGGATCGAGCGGACCAACTGCTCAAGGTACGGACGGGCGAATTCGCGAAACATCTCCGGGCTCACCAGGCTGCCGGACGCCACCGGGTCGCCGATGAACGGAATCCCACCCGCCTTCACGACGGCGTCGGCGTAGGCGAGCTGGTTGTCGGTTGCGATTCGAAGGAACTGGTGTGCCCGTCCGGGGTCGGTTAGCAGATCCTCCAGGAACTTGTCGATGCCGTGCAAGAAGGATGCGAGGGAGAAGGGGCCTTTGAGAGAGGTCAGAATCGGCGCTTCGTCTTCGAGCAACGCCTTGAGCCGACTGGTGGCCTCGAGTACGACCGGCATTCGGCCATCCTTCTCCGGGTCTGCCGGTTCGAGCCTGGAAAGACGCGGCGGCTCGAGCAGGAACGGGTCATCATCCTCGGGAATCAGCACCTGCGCCCCCATCGCCTCCGCCTCAACCATCGTATCGGTGAAAACCATGATGAGGTCGTAGCCATAGAACCGATACGCCGAGTAGAGCACCCGCGCCAGTGTGTCCGGCTGGGTCACGGCCTCGGAGATGGAGAACCCCTCCAGCCGCGCGGCATGGTTCGCCGCAACCATCGGGAAGACCACGGGCCGGGCCGGCTTCTCGCCGCGCATCAGCGCGGCAAACCGCCTGCTCCGGTTCTGCTCGCCCACGCCTAACTCCTAACTGCTACCTGCTGGCCTGCCCTGCCAGCCGCTCTATCTCCAGCACCGCTGTGTGCGCGTCGGGTGCGAACGCGTCCGCGCCGATGTTACCGGCAAACTGCGCAGTGACCGGCGCACCCCCGACGATCACCTTCACGCCGGGGCGCAGTCCTACCTTGTCCAGCGCTTCGACCACCTTGCCCATCCTTGGCATGGTGGTGGTCATCAGCGACGAAACGCCGAGCACTGCGGCACCGTTCTCAGCCGCCTTGACGAACTCCGGCAGCGGGACATTTCGGCCGAGGTCGACAACCTCGAATCCGGCCGCCTGAACCATCACCTTCACTATGTTCTTGCCGATGTCGTGGATATCGCCCTGCACCACGCCCAGAATGACCTTGCCCTTTGTAGCCTGCGGCTTGTAGCTTGCGGCCTTCGACAGTATGTCGAACCCGGCGTACATCGCCTTGGAGGCGAGCAGCACCTCCGGGACGAAGCACTCCTTGGCCGCGAACTTCTCCCCCATCCGGCGCATGCCGGCGGCAAGGCCTTGCGTCATTGCGTCCTGCGGCGACAAACCCTGCTCAAGCACCTTGCGCGCCAGCTCGGCCACCAGTTCCGGCTTCATCGTAGTGACGGCATCAGCCAGTCGGGCGAAGAGATCTTTCTCAGCCATACCTTCTATGATAGTTGTCCGGATAGCTTCGGGCAAAGGAAACCGCGGGCGAGCCACAATCGCGTGCAGCCCGCCCGCAGACTGACCGTCGCTAGCCCGTCCTATGCACTATTTCTCGGCCATGTACCAGCCGCGACCAACCTGGTGAGCATGAGCCGCGTCGCGCCACAGGTTCACCAGCCCGGTAGCGAAGCCGAACAGGTCCGGCCCGAAGTTCTTCAGGATGGTCGGCTTCAGATCCACCTCCACCATCTTCTTGTACTCGTCGAAGCACTTCGCGTACTCCGCCGTCTGGTCCTCGACCTTGATGTTCACGAACCCGTGCTTCTTCATCAGGTCGCCCCAGCCCTGCAAGGTCTCCATGTACGGGAAGGCCATCGACTCGTTCAGCTTGGCCATAAGCGGCTCGTCAACCTTGCCAGTAACGACCCAGTCGGTGAAGATGATCTTCCCGCCCGGGGCCAGCACGCGAAAGGCCTCGGCCATGAGCTGGTCCTTGTCGGTGACATAGCACCACGCTTCCTGGCCCCAGACCACACAGAACGTGTCCTTCTTGAATGGCATATCGAGCGCCGTGCCGTCGACGAAGGACACCAGGTTATCGAGACCCGCCACCTTGGTGCGCTCAATCGCCTTGGTGAGCATCGTCTTGGTGAAGTCGAGCCCGGTCACTTTCACGCCGTACTTCTTCGCGATGTGCCGCGCCGGCGCGCCCAGGGCCGAGCAGACGTCGAGCACGTGCATGCCCGGCTTCAGCCCGACCGCTGCGGCCATTCGGTCGGTCACCTCATCCTTGCCCGAGTGAATCTGCTCGGACATAACTGCTTCCCACAGCAAGCCGCCCGGCCCGTCATAAACGTCCTGAACGTCCTTGCCTGTATAGTCGTAACGTTTCGGCATCATGCCTCCTCGTGGAAACGGCGAACTCCGAGGTCCGAACGCCGAACTCCGGATCCGCCGTTTGTTGCTCCGCGGCGACGCTTGAAGCTCCAAAGGTCTCTTACCGAGCCTTGGCGCTCTTGGCGTCCTTGGCGGTTCTCTTCTAGTCTGGCCGGCAAACTGCCGGCACAAAGCCGGTCAATCATACCGCTTGTCTACCTAAGGTTGTGGTTGTGGTTCTGTAACAGCAAACTGGTAACTGGAAACTGGTAACTGAGTCCGTCTCGTCCGGTCTCCGAGGCGCACGGCCCCGGCACAAGTGCCGAGTCATGGCACGCGCCTCCGGCGCGTCACAAGAGACCTATCAACATTCACCGTACGATGATAGACACTCCCCCCGGACGAGTCAAATGCCGCCGCGGCGTGACATCATCTGCAAGAATGTGGACCGCAGTGGATAGGTGTCTCTGGGCCTCGCGAGCCCCCCAGCGGTCAGTCCAGATTCTAGCCCCGTGGCAAGACTGAAGAGACTCGGCGGATTTCAGCGAAGTGAAAGAAGGCCGGAACTCGCAGGCACTCCGGCTTCCGGCTTCCCGCTCTTGGCGCGCGAGAGGCTCAAGCTGCATCTCCCCTGGAGGATTCCATTGAAGCCATCCATTGCCAGAATCGCGTGACGGCCTGTCGAAGCCAACCTCACTGTGTCGATTCTCGCATTGGTGGGATCTGTAACTCCCGCGATTCTAGTGCCGGCCGTATTGTAAAGTTCGACCCTGGGCCACAGGTTTCCCGAGTCTGCCGCCACGATTATCGTGACGACGTCGTCCGCGTTCCCGTCAAACGTATACGCATCAATCTGAGCCGTACTATCGATCAGTAGTCCGACCTTCGCCCCATAGGCAATAGAAGTGGCGTTTCCCGGGTCGGCGGTACGCTGCAAAGACAAGCCATACCTTCCTGTCATTTTGCCATCGAACCCGTCGGTAACCAAGATGGCATGGCGGCCTGTCGTCGCCAACCCTACGCCGTCGACCCGCGCATCGGACGGATCGATGGCTTCCGCGATTCTGGTTCCCGACGGATCGTAGATCTCGATCCCGCACCACAGAGTCCCCGAATCTACGGCCATGAGCATCGTGACGATGTCGCCCGCATTCCCCTCGAAAGTATAGGCGGCAATCTGGGCCGTACTGTCGATGGAGGATTGTACTCCTGACCCGTAGGTAATGGGAATCGCACTCCCGGGGTCTGCCGTCCGCTGAACGGACAGGCCGTATCTGCCCGTCCGCGTACTATCGAACCCATCCATCGCCAGGACCGCATAGCGACCCGTCTCTGTCAACCTGACGGTGTCTATCCTCGCCCGGGTCGGATGCCTGGCGTCGGTGATCTTCGTGCCGGACGGATCGAGGAGGTCGATCCGGGACCACATGGTCCCCGAGTCCACCACCATCACTAGCGTGACTACTTCGCCCGCGTTCCCATCAAACCCATACTCGTCTACCTCCGCCGCCATGCCGATAGACGCATGAGTGTTGTCGCCGTAGTGAATCAGTTGCTGTTCGGGCGGGTCCGGCGTCGTAA
Source organism: candidate division WOR-3 bacterium (assembly GCA_016867815.1). Classification (NCBI taxonomy): domain Bacteria; kingdom Pseudomonadati; phylum Caldifarciminota; species Caldifarciminota bacterium. The sequence goes on from VGIR01000005.1 coordinate 30,450, forward strand.
CACAACCCGCAATGAACAGAGAAGCTGCCAGACAAAGATTACGCACTGCTATCCTCCTTGCCGATGTCACGGCTGACGCCTGCCGGCTTCGGTCCGTACCACCGCGCCGGTCCGAAACGACGTACTACTGCCTGTGGTTCGACCCGCAGTAGCCACGCCGCCAGGCGCATGAGGCATCGGTTCCCGAGCGGGAAGTCTCTCAGCCAAGGCCGGCGTCACGGTCTCCTCAAGTCAGGAACACCAAACCGAGAATCCACTTTCGACGGCAATCATAGTTCCTACAGCAACCGTGTCAAGCCTGCTGGAAGCGAGAGGGCCCGCCCCTGCTCTCATGACGCCTGCCGCGACCAGCGGGCCCGGATTGACCGGCCGCAAGCTGTCGGCCGCCCTCATCCGCTCCGCCTATCGGCAATCGACATCCGCTCTCGACTTACAGCTCACGGCTTGCCGCTCCGGCAATCTACAATGGACTAACGGCCGTCATCCCGCCGAGTCAGTGATCGTCTGCGTCTCCCGAATGTCATTGCGGAGATCGAGATACCAGAGCAGCATCACTTCGTGAGCGACGGCCGGGCAGGCGGCGTAGCCGAAGAGGTTAATGCCTCCGAGCACGCAACCCTGCCGCGCGTAGAAGCGGCAAGCCGGCACGTTCGTGTTCTGCGTCTCGACCTTGAGCTGATGGCAGCCTCTGCGGTGCGCCCAGTCTGCGGCACGCTGGAACAGGGCGGTGCCGACGCCATGTCTACGCCTATCCGGACGGACCCGAATGTCCCACAGGACCGCGAGGTCTGAGCGCCCCTCAAGCATGTGCACTGCAGGCGTGTGCACAGCTACGGTTGCCGCCCCGAGATCATCGCTACCTTCGCGGGCAATGAAGAAGCCCCACTTCGAGACGTCGAAGTGCGCGGGCCAATTCAGGACACGGCCATCAGGGTCTTCAGAAGCGTCGTAGTCCTTCACGTAGGGTTCTGGCACGGGTTCCTCGACCAGGCGAAACCCAGGGTCGAGTGGTTCGACACGGTATGCCGAACGCACTTCGAATGCGATTGGGATCCGCGCGTACTCGGGCAGCCGGTCCGCACCGACCTCCTGTATGTCAATCATGCCGTCCGGCCCGTGCCGCTAGCTGTAGGCTGTAGACCCTCATCGCTGTCGGCCGTCAGAACCGCTCCGCCAATCAGCAATCGACATCCGCTCTCGGCTTGAGGCTTGAGGCCCGCGGGCAGCGCCCGCGTCGATCGGCAATCTGGAATCGTCAATCCAAAGTGACTTGGGCCGTGTCAATAGCCATTTGCAGCCCACCGAATTCCCAGTCCGGATGCGACAGGGCATACAGGACAGACAAGCCGTACGGATGCTATCTCCTTTCCTGACGCATGCGGTACAGGCGTTCGGTCATTCCGCCCTCTTCGAGGAAACGACGGTCGAGTTGGCGCAGTTGCTGGTCGAGCAGGTAGTTGGTCTGGTTGACCAGGCAGACCAGGCAGTTGGCGGCAGTCTCCGCGTCACCGTCCTCAACGTACGTCCGGTATGTCCCGTACGACCTTTCCGGCGCCTGAGCCAACCTCCTGATGGCCTGTTTGCGTGGGTCGTCCTTCAACCACTCCGGCAGGTCGCGCTGCCGCAGGAAGTCCAGGTAGTCCTGAAGCAACTCCTCGAAGCTGGCTCTGGCCACGCCAACCAGCTTGAGCTCGGTCTTGCGCGAGGTCCCGGAGGCCATGCTTCCTTCCGCGATGTTCTGCTTCCCAGAACGGGCGGCCTGCACCATCTGGTCGTGCGTGCGCGAGCGCTTGTCGATGAACCGGTTGCAGAACGCCACGGTGGCATCATAGGCGATGGTGGCGTTCTGGAACGACCTTAGGTCGCGATACCCGCCGTGCTTCGGAATCAGTGACTCTGACACCAGCCGCCCTCTCTTATCCGAATCTCGTCCTCCGTCAGTCCGTACAACTCATACACGAGCACGTCGATCTGGTTGTCGGTTGCCTCTATCGTCCGCTTGAGGGATTCTTGCTCTTGCGGGGTCTTGGCCTTGGGCAACTGCTCGTCCTTGTCGTCAAGGGACTGGAAGACCTCGCGGTCGCGGGAGAAGTGCTCGACAAGGTCAGCCACCAATGCGGGAGGAGAAGCTCCCATGGACGTCTAGAATATGCCTGCCTTGCCCCGAGTCAAGCCGAGGGCCGCAGCCCCAGAACCGAGATTGATGGCCACGAAGACACGAGAGCGGAGTGAAACGGACATGTCGTATCCCGCACCCATTCGTTTCGTGTCCTTCGTGCTTTCGTGGCTCCAAAGTCGGATCCAGGACCGCAGCCGCTGGACGGTTCTGCGGGCGGGGTGGGGCAAGATCCTTGCTCACCTGAAGCAGACGCAATGGCGGGCTGGTTCTGTCGTGCGCAGCCGCATCGCACGCACTTGCTGGAACAACTGATACACCAGGTCACCCCCCCTGCCCGAGTTTGCGGCCTGCTGTTTGAGCCTTGCGGCTTGCGTTTATCCACACGCTTCCGGAACAACAACAAAACTAGTTAGAAGAACCTGTTGCTGCTGTTGGGATGTGGATGGATGTGGATAGCTCCTCAGCCTGCACAACATCTTCCTCGGTGTGTCCGGGGGTCTCCACTACAGGTTGTGGTTAGTTATCCACATAGTTATCCACATTCTATCCACACTTTCCACACCCGCCGTGACTTGGGCGAACTACTATACGCTGTATCCACCGAGTTGTCCACACCACTACATATAGGTGTTGACATTGAAATCCTGTCCGGCATCTTGAGTAGATGGCCGACAAAGACTCTGCTTCTTACGGCGGGCTACTCCCCGGGCAGTCCCGGGGCTTGCCCTCCCTGCGGACGGAAGTTCGAAGGTCGAAGCTCGAATGACGAATGGAAGTGCCCGAAAAGAACCGAGGAGTTAGTGCAAGACGCCCAGCAGGCGTAACTACCATATTATTGAAGCTTTAGGCCAGGTCGCAAGCCCGGGAGTTCGCATATAGGGGTCGCCTGGGGGCTAGCCCTTTGAGGAGCTTTCGACGAAGCCATGAGACGAGCCTTGAAATGAGCTTTGAGTTGAGCTTTCAGAGGAGCTTTGACCCGAGCTTTGCGTCGAGCTTTGAAGCAAGCAATCAAAGAAGCGACGCACTGAGCTTCTAGATGAGCGATGCGGCGAGCGATGGACTATGGAGATTGAGGTCGAGGTTAAGGTCGAGTGCAGGATGAAGTTGCCGACGCAGTCCAGTACACGGCGAGCGATACTTCTGCCGGTGCTTCGAGCCGTGCTTCGGCTCCTGCTTCGCCGCGTGCTTCGCGACGTCGTACGAGAGGCTGGAGAATCCGTCAGCCGACAACCGAAACGGCGCGGCAGAGCCGCGCCGTCACGAGTGAGTGGTTGCTCTTTGCGGCTACAGCTTGAGCAGGACGGCGGTCGCGCGGCGGTCGCCCGCGTCGAGCCGGCAGAAGTAGGCGCCGGAAGGCACGGCTCGGCCCTGGCCGTCGCGGCCGTCCCAGGTCAACCGGTGATCTCCGGCCGCCGCGGTACCGTTCCTGAGCTGTCTGACCAGCTTGCCGGCAGCATCGTAGAGAGACAAGGAGACGTCGGCCGCTTTCGGCAGCGCGAACGCGATGGCAACGCTGCGGTCGAAGACGCTCGGGCGCGGCACATCGAGTCGGAACGGGGGCGGCGTTTGTTTCCCTTCCGCTATTCCGACCGGCACCACGAATGTCGTGCCGCCCATCGTGTCGTTGACGGGGTCAGCATCACCGGCGAAGTTCAGGCTGCACCGCAGCACGTGGCTGCCCAGCTCTTTGGGGACCCAGGTGGCAAACGTCACCGACATCTCTCCGTTGGACGGAACCGTGACGCGCGACTGCCTGAGGTAGCCCGCGTCGGGAATGCGGAAGGTGGCGGTCACGTATTCCGCCTGCGTGCCGTTGTTCCGAATTCTTACCGAGGGGTAGATGATCCTGCCGGAGTCGACGGTGTCGGCCGGGACGAGAATGTCGACCAGTCCCGCGTCGTGGTAGCGGGCCCACACCAGCGACGTAGCGACGTCATCCCCGTGGTACTCGTCGTTGCTGAGCGCGGTCGAGCACCGGACCACGGCGGTACAGCGGGCGGGAACAACCCAGGGCGCGAACTCGAGCGTCTCCGCGCTGGCCGGAGCGAGGCTGTTCACCTGTACGGTATCGGCGTAGCCGGCGCCGATGGAGACCATTGCCGGGAAGCTGGCCGTGGCCGTGCCGAAGTTACGCACCTCGGCGGTCGGCACGTAGGAGCTGTCCGGTTCGAGGATTCCCCTCGGGGCGAGGATTACGGTCGTGGAAACGTTGTTGTCCAGCTGGACCAGGCGATGGCCGAACGGGACCGCATTCCCGTTGTCGGGAATGGAACGCGGGCAGGACTCCGCGTAGAAGAGGGTGCCCCAGTCAAGCAATTGCACAGACGAACTGAGGACCGAGCCGGTCTTGCTGTCGCGCCTACCGTCCGTGGCGACGAAGTAGATGGAGTCGGTCTGTTTGCTCTCGATAAACGAGGCGGCGTCGGTGAGATCAAACACGATCTTGTTGTCCGGGAACGGCTGATCGGTTCTCGCGCGGGCCCAGGAGCGGAAGTTGTACAGCCAGAGCGCGCTCCAGCGCTTGCCGACCGAGAACTGGAGCCCGAACCGGTCACGCGTCGGATGGTCGATGTTCGCGCGCGCGAGCAGCCTGGGCACGTACCCGACGGTATCGGTCAGGTACGCGACCTCCCGACCGGGACAGAGGAAGCTGTCCATCACCGCCTCGTAGGACATCCAGAAGTAGCCCGCCTGGCCCCAGCCCGGACCCCACGAATTGACCATCCGGAACGCGCCGGTTCCGTCGACCGTAGTCAGGGTATCGTTGTACCCGACAAAGGTTATCAGGTGCCCGCCCCGGTTCTCGCCTTCCCGGTCGGCGGAGCAGTACATGTAGTTGTGCGCGGCGATGTTGTCGAAATTGCCCCAGACGCCGATGGAGAGACACGACGTGCTGCCGTTGGCCAGCAACTGCTTGATCATGTTCACGCCGGTCGTGTCGTCCGTATGGAACCACGCCCAGTCCTTGGTGCGGTACGGGGTGGCTTTCGAGTACGCTGATTCGGACGGCCAGCTGACCGGGTCGCCGTCGTTGTACGGACAGTCGGCCAAGCTGGCGACACCCGACTCGCAGATGAGCGGCATGTTGTTACCGAAGCCTGAGCCGTTGTCACCGCCGCCGTTCACCTGGTTGTAGCAGAAGGCCGGGCTGAACTGGTGGTGCGGGTCGTTCAGGTCCCAGTGCCGCTCGTGGTATTCGAGTTGGGTGCGGTGATAGTAGGCTATCGACCACGAAGCACAGGAACCCTGACCGCCCTGATTGCCGACCGGTGGCATCTCGCTGGTCAGGTCCACCACCGGCAGGTCAAGGAAGGACTTCGCGCCCAGCGCGGGCGGAATGCTCTTCACCTCGTGTTCGGGCGCGACCTTGCTCAGGTCCTCCCGGACAAAACCCAGGCGGTGCAATTCGGCTCGCGCGCCTGCGGCCCCCACCAGAAGACAGCAGCCCAATAGTACGGTCAACATTCGCGACATCTTTTCTCCTTTAGAACGAATTCGCGGGTCGGCTCGACCCCGGGGGCGGACCGGCCCGACATCATCACCTACGAGTGTATTTCGCCGCCGCAGCAAGTCAAGGATGCGGCAAGGAAGAAGTATGGAGGACTTGTCTACTCGCCCGGCTCCGTAGGGACCGAGTCCGAGATCGAATCACTCAGCCGGGTTCAATCGACCTCTCAATTCGTGTGCATGCGTGGTTCGTCATACCGGGTTCGCAGTTCTGCAATCTGGCTTCTGACCTCGGCTGCGGCCTGTGCCCCGAGTTGACCCGCGCGCAGTTGGGAGTTAGCATCCCTTTGGTCCGGCCGCACATGCGGAAGCGGAACACCGACAGTGAACGAACAACCCGCACCGACACCAAGCCTTACGCGCCGCACCATCGCCCGTGGGGTGCGGGTGTTTGTATTCATCGCGGTTGCTGCCGCGGTATTGTTGCTGGCGTTCACCGCCAGCAGCGAGACCCTGACCGGACTCGCCCACGTCAAGTGGTACTGGCTGGCCGCGACCTGCGCGCTCTGGCTGGTCGCGTCCATCTTCGACGGCCTGCGCCTCGCCGTGTTCTCCCGGGCGACCGAGCACCGGCTGTCGCTTCGCGCCTCAATCGAGATTATCTTCATCGGCTACTTCATGGCTGCCGTGACCCCGTTCCAGGTCGGCGGCCTGCCCCTCCAGCTCTACATCATGAACAGCCGTGGCATCTCCCCGGGCAAAGCGACCTCGCTGCTGCTGATGCGCGGCGTGGTATTCTACGGCCTGCTCTTCGCGGCCGCGCCGGTTGTCGCCATCCGGCTCAACGCCTCGACCGCAATCGTCAGGGTGCTGGCCGGCTACATCGGGGTGATTATCGCCGCCGGGGCGGCGCTGGTCATAGCGAGCGTGGCGTTTCCGGCCCGGTTCCGGCGGTGGCACGCCCGGCTGTCACAGACAGCGAAACCGGGGCTGATTCGTCGCGGCGTGATCTGGGTGCTGGATGAATTCGACGAGTTCGTGGACGGGCTCAAGGTCTACCGCCAGTCGCACAATCTCGGCTGGCTCGCCTTGGGCCTGCTGGTGACCGTGGTCTGCATCGTCTCGCTGTTCGGGATGAGCGCGACCCTGCTGGCCGGGCTAGGCGTGCAGACCGATGCGCTACGGGTGATGGCGCTCAACCTGCTGCTCACCGCGGTACTCTTGTTCGTACCCACTCCGGGCGCGAGCGGCGTGGCCGAGGTCGGCGCGGCGGGGCTGTACGCGGCGGTCTGCCCGAAGGCGATGCTCGGCGTCTACGTCGTGCTCTGGCGGCTCTTCAGCTTCTACGGCGGGGCGCTGGTCGGCGGCATCCTCGCCCTGCGCCATATCTCCAAGCGCTAGCCCGCTCCGGCCCCTGAACCGACGCTGCAGGCACGAGGCGAAACAGAAGAAGGGAATGGGTACGCCCCCCTTGACACGCTGCCGGTCCGCGCTGTAACATTGTTCAGGTGCGGCCGAGGACCACAGGCTCGCCGCCCTTCTCTGTTTCTGTATCAATTGGAGGACTATGCTGCGGAAATCCCTGTTCCTGATTATCGCGGTCGGGCTCTCTTTGTGCCTGGCCGGTGAATTCCTCGCCCTCGTTCCGAACACGGCCCCGGACGACCTCGCCGGGCAATACACCGTCGTCGGCGTCACCGGCCGCGGCACGCTGGTGCTGGGGGACGAATCCGAGCTCGCCGACCTCTTCGCGCGCGACGGGTCCTGGCTCGCCGCTGACCCGAAGGACCACCTGTACTTCACCGTTCGCCTGTTCGCCCAGGCTTCGCGCACCGACCTGGCGGCGGTTTCCCGCATCCTTGACTTCGACGGCGAGCAGTACCTGGTCGAAGTCGAGTCCGATGCCGTCGAGCGCTTCATCGCCGTGCCGGCAATGCGCGGCCGCATCAGCCTGAACGGCTGGGTCATGGACCGCCCGACACCGAAGCTACCTGTTGTTCTCTCCAACCCGTCGGTCGAGCAGATCGTGGCGCGCGTCTCGTCCGACTCGGTGCTCGCATTCGTACGCCGGCTGCAACAGTACCGCAACCGCTACTCGACCGGTGACTCCTGCAAAGCCGCCGCCCAGTGGATTGCGGCGACGTTCCGGGCTTACGGCTGCGACACGGTCATCCTGCAGAACCATACTACCAACCACGCGCCCAACGTCGTCGGGGTCCGCTACGGCACTTCAGGACAACGTAGTCCGTATGCAATCATCGACGGCCACTTCGATGCCTACGCCGCGTCGAACGCGCCCGGCGCGGACGACAACGCCTCGGGCACGGTGTCCGCAATCGAGGCCTGCCGGGTAACACAGGGCTTCCAGTTTCGGCACGACCTCAGGTTCATCGCTTTCTCGGGCGAGGAGTTCGGCCTGCTCGGCAGCGAGTACTACGCCGGGCGGGCGCGCAGCCAGGGAGACTCGATTCTCGGCGTGCTGAACTTCGATATGATCGCCTACGAAGACAGCGCTCCCGAGGACCTCGAGGTGATAGGGAAGATCGCCAGCCCGGCCTGCGGGCCGTTCGTTGACTGGTTCATCGCGGTCGCCGACACCTACACGAGCCTGCCCTGCAGCAAAGAGATGGTCTCCGACATGCAGAGCTCCGACCAGGGGCCGTTCTGGAACAACGGCTACCTGGGATTCTGCGGCATCGAAGACTATTGGCCCGGCAACCCGTACTACCACACACCCGGCGACTCGATTGGCGCCGGGTACAACAACAACAACTTCTGCACCGAAGTCATCCGGGCCGGCGTCGCTGCCCTCGCCACGATGGGCGAGCCGGTGCCGCAGAACGTGCCCTCGGTCGGCCTGCTGCACAAGCTGCTCGACGACTCTGCGGGCAACGACAACGGCAAGTGGGACGCGGGCGAATCGGTCGCCGTCTTTCTGACGCTGAAGAACTTCGGTATGGCCGGTGCCACCGGTGTGAGCGCTGCGGTCAGCTCCACCGATCCGTATGTCACGCTCTACAACGTGGACGCGGCCTACGGCGACATCGCCGGGCTGGACACAGCGGTCAACGCGGTGCCCTTCACGATGAAAGCCGCCCCCAACACTCCCCGCGAGCACGTGGCCGACTTCGACCTGACGATCTCCTCTGCCGAGTCGAGTTGGCAGACGACCTTCTCCTTCCCCATCGGCGAGTACCTGAACACGGACCCGATACCGGACGGGCCGCGCGTGCCCGCGCGCTACTGGGCCTACGACGACGTCGATACGCTCTATCCCGAGCACCCGAACTACGAGTGGGTCGAAGTAAACGCGCAGGGTACGAGGCTCACATTCTCGGACAACGACGACGTCGTCCCGGTCAGCCTGCCGGCAGCATTCGGCCCGTTCCGGTACTACGGCCGGAGTTACAGCCAGATATCGGTATCTGCCGACGGCTGGATTGCGGCCGGAAACTACACCACGTCCAACTTCGACAACACCATCCTGCCCAGCACCTCGGCCCCGCGCGCCACGGTCTTCGCCAACTGGGACGACCTCTACCCGGTGTCGGGCAGCGGAGGAGCCGGCTACGTGTACTGGTTCCACGACTCGGCCAATCACCGCTTCATCGTTGAGTACGACAGCGTCAAGTACTACTCGGGCTCGAACCGAGACAAGTTCGAGGTCATCTTCTACGACACCACGGTTACGACTCCGACCGGCGACAACGTCATCGTCGCGCAATACAAGACCGCGGCCGGGTTCACGAGTTCCACAGTCGGTATCCAGGACTCGACCCGGGCCATCGCGATCCAGGACCTTTTCAACGGCACGCTGGCCCACGGAGCATCGCCGATTGTCCCCGGCCGGGCCATCAAGTACACGACGGCCCCCGGCACCGGGGTCGCCGAGCCGACCCGCCGCCTCACGCCGGACGCCTTTCACCTCACGCTCGACAGGAACCCGGTATGCGGGAGCGCACAAGTCCGGTTCAGCTTGCGTCAGGCGTCAAGCGTCAGGCTTGAGGCCTTTGACCGGACCGGCAGAAAGCTCACGACCCTGGTTTCCAGTTTCGCATCCGCCGGCTCGCACGCAACGACCTGGGACACCCGTGAAGTCCCGACCGGCATCTACTTCCTCCGGCTGACCGCTGCAGGCGGACAACGTTCGCTCAAAGTGGTAGTCGGCCGCTAGACCGAGCCAAGCACAGCGGGCGGGCGCAAGCGCCCGCCCGCTACATCTTTACGGGACCGTCAGACGTCAAGAACCGGAGGAAAGGAAGAGGCAGCCGCCCGGTTGCGTCTAACCCTTTCAGTTTCTGCCGAACAGATTCTCGAACTGCCAGCCCACGTCAATCGCCAGGCGGCCGAACCTCTCCTCTCCGGAGTGAATCAGCCCCTCCAGCTTGCATACCGATACCTGTACGCTGACGGGACCATAGAATCCCTTGATCCCGGCGTTCGCGTCACGGCTGTTCGCTTCGACACACAGGGCAATCTCAGGCGTGACGTACAACTCGAAGCCACCGAACAGCCCGAAAGTCCACTGGTGGTAGTCGTCAAAGAAGACGTCCGTATTCAGGTAGTCGTTGATGCCATCGTATCCGACAAACCGCCCGCGGCCGAGTCCCACGCTGACGCGGGCGGAACCGGTAATCGGAATGCTCGTCACGACGAACGCGGAGAGGTTTTCAAGCGGCCGGATGTACTTGCTGCCGTCATTGGAGTAGTACTGCCAGTCCGACCAGGCGACGGTGTCGCGCCCGATCGGAGAGACGTGGCCGTGGGTGCCGACATCGTAGACACCGAATGCGAGCGACAAGTGCTGGGCCGTTTCAACGGCCTGCCTCGTTTTCCAGGGGTCAAGTACATGGAACAGCTTGAGCAGACCGACCCGGTCGAACCGGCCGCTGACCAGCTGATAGGTCAGCCCCAGGACGTAGTCTCGTGGAGTGTAGGCGGTGAGGGCGACCTCCAGGCCTTTCAACGGCGCCACCCGCACGCTGCTGCCCCCTTCCCATCCGGGGTCCCGCGGTGAATCCACCAGCGAGAATGTCACGTTCGGGGCGATGGCGAGCGCGCCGGCCGGCATCACGTCCGCGGTCGGCGTATCCATCAGCAGCGTTGTACGATTGAAGTCGGCCCATGCCGGCGCGATTAGCGCCAGGAGCACGGCTGCGAGTACGGGCTTCACAGGAGATGGCTTTGTCAACACTCTCGTCCCCAGAGTATAGCCGCGCCTCTGCGGCGCGCAAGCCAGGGAAGGGACCTCAACTTGACACGCCGTCGGTGTCCAACTAGACTGCTCCTCAAAGGAACGCCACTTGCGAAGAACTCTCGCAGTTGCGGCACCTGCGGCAGCGATTGCCTGCAGGATGACCCGGCTGCGGCTGAAGATCGCTGACCCGCCGTCCTTCTCATATGCAGAATCGCCTGGAGGGCTGTGCTGCGGAAGTCGTTTCTGCTGATCGTCACCGTCGCGGCTTCTCTGGCCGGGGCCGCTGAGTTCCTCGGACTGGTGCCGAACTCGACTCCGGAAGACCTGGCCGGCCGCTACACCATCGTCGGCGTCACCAGCCACGGCGTGCTGATCCTGTCCGGCGAAGCCGCCGACGGCGACTTCGCGGCGCTGCACGGGCGGCTCCTGGCCGAAAACCCGAAGGCACACCGCTACCACACCGTGCGCCTGCTCGCTGATTCGTCCCGCGCCGACCTTGCCGCGGTCTCCCGCATCCTCGACTTCGACGGCGAGCAGTACCTTGTCGAGGTCGATCCCGACGCGATCGAGAGCTTCCTTGCCGTGCCGGCGATGCGCGGCCGAATCAGCCTGGACGGCTGGGTAATGGGCACGCCCGCACCCGAGCTGCCTCGCGTCCTGTCCAATCCGACAATTGAACGGATCGTGGCGCGGGTCTCCCCGGACTCGGTGCTCGCGTTCGTGCAGCGGCTCCAGGATTTCGGCAACCGCTATGCGCTCGGAGAATCGGGCAAGGCAGCTGCCCGGTGGATTGCCGGGAGGTTTCGAGACTGGGGATGCGACACGGTCATCCTCCAGGACCACGATGCGGACTACGCGCCCAACGTCGTCGGCGTCCGCTACGGCTCTGACGGCCGGCGCCAGACCTACGCGGTCATCGACGGTCACTTCGACGGCATCCCCTGGTCGCCCGGCGCCGACGACAACGCCTCGGGCGCGGTCTCAGCAATCGAGGCTTGCCGCGTGACACAGGGCTTCCAGTTCCGTCGCGACCTCCGCTTCATCGCCTTCTCCGCCGAAGAACTGGGATTGGGTAGCCCCTACTATGCCGGCCAGGCGCGGAACCGGGGCGACTCTATCCTCGGCGTCCTCAACTTCGACATGATTGGCTACGCGGACTCCGTGCCCGAGGACCTCGAGGTCATCGGCAAGATCGCGAACCCGGCCTGCGAACCGCTGTGCGACTTGTTCATGGCAGCCGCCGACACGTACACCACACTCAACTGCAACAAACGGATGATGACGGACATGCCGTATTCGGATCATGCTTCGTTCTGGAACAACGGCTACGTGGCGCTCTGCGGCAGCGAGGACTTCTGGCCACCGAACCCGTACTATCACTCACCCGGCGACTCGATTGGCGCCGGGTACAACGACAACGGCTTCTGCACCGAAGTCATCCGGGCCGGCGTCGCGGCCCTGGCGACTCTGGGTGAGCCCTTGCCGGCGGGCGTGTCGTCATCCGCGCCCTTCGACCTCTTGTCCGGCAGCACTTATGGGCTCGTTCTCCAGCCGAACCCGGTACGCGGGACCGCACAAGTTCGATTCAGCTTGCGTCAGGCGTCAAGCGTCAAGCTGGAAGCTTATGACCGCTCCGGACGAGGACTGGCGACATTGGCTTCCGGCTCAGCTTCCGCCGGCGCGCACTCCGCGACCTGGGACACCCGTGACGTCCCGACCGGCATCTACTTTCTCCGGCTGACCGCTGCAGGCGGACAACGTTCGCTCAAGGTGGTAGTCGGCCGCTAGACCGAGCCGAACACAGGATGCGGGCGCAAGCGTCCGCCCGCTACTCTTCCGCGGAACAGGACATCCCCAGTCCGCGTGAACAACGGTCTGTCCATCGCGATCGCAGAGCGCAAACGCCGTCCGCTGCATTGACTCGCGGGCAGGACCCCGCTAGACTGCCTCCCAAATGAACTCACCCGTGAGAGGAATGTTCATCGTCGCAGCGACTGCAGCCGCAGTTCTGACCGGGATGAACTGCGATCCGAATGCCGGCTCCGTCTTCCCGCTGACACTCGGCAGCACCTGGAATACTGAATCCCGCAGTCTTGGGGGGCCATCCGGCGGCGTCCTGGATACGTCTCAGACGGCAGTGACCACGACCACTGCTCTGGAGAAAGCCGTCTTAACCAACGGCAAGGAGGTCGTGAGGTTCAGACACGAAAGCGCGGTCCACGAGTTCGATCCCGATTCCAGCTACTCTAGCACCACGGAGACGCTCCTGCGCGAAGAGAACGAGGTAATCATGGTGTACGCCGCGCTGGACGATACCACTGGTGATACCCTGATGTTGCTCAATCCCGCGGTCGGTCAGAACTGGGGCCAGGGCACCGCGACTGCCATCGTCATCGGCCAGGAGACCGTAACCGTTCCCGCCGGGACCTACAAGAAGGCGTGGAAGGTGAAAACCGTCGCCAACCTGGGGGTGATGACTGTCGAAGTCCACACCTGGTATGCCAGGGGTGTCGGCAACGTGAAGATGCACAGCGAAGCCGAGTTCATGGGATCCGTCGAGGTCATCGACGAGGAACTAACCTCGGCCACCATCAAGTAGCCGCTCGCCCGTTCCGCTTTCGATGCCCTCCTCCGTGGAGGGCATCGCTGTTCTACGGCTGCGGGCCTTAGAAGACCGAAAGTTGGCTGGACTTGTAGTACTTGGCGGCGCGGCCCCAACCGCGGAGCACGAGCCGCTTCTTCCTGACCAGGCCGGACAGCACGTACCCGGCCTGGGCCGGGCTTACCCGCAGCAGCGTGCGGACGATCTCGTTGGTGACGAACCGTTTCTCCTCGGGGCCGGGAAGCTCCTCGATGTAGCCCAGTATCGCGGTCTCGGCAAACGCGGCCTCGGCCCGACGGAAGAGTGAGTAGCTCACGCTCTTCTTGAGCTGGTTGTACACCGCCTTGGACAGACGATAGACCCTGCCCTTCTTCTGGCCGAACGGCTCCAGAAGCCCGCGCAGCACCATCGAACTCAGTGTCTCACGCGCCTCGTTCTCGCTCCGCTGGAGTATCCGCTCCGCCTCGGACAGGTCGATCTCTCGGTTCCGCTTGAGGAAGGAGAAGACGAGCAGGTCGTGCAGTGTCAGTTCGCGCCCCTCCTGGTGCCGGTTGACAACAAACCGGGCGAAGTTCTCGTCGAAACCGGACTCGTCGCGGTTGCCCGGCGCAGCCTCGACCCGGCCGTTGCGCAGGATGAGCCGGACATAATCAGGTCCTGACTCGTAGCTGGGCGGCTCCTTCCCGTACGATAGCAGGATGTGAAACATGCGCTTCACTCCCATGCCGGCGCGCTCGACCATCCTGGTCTTCTGCAGGCTCTCGGCCAGCAGCCGGTTGCGCGACGCCGGTTCGTGCCCGAGTATGTTCTGCGGGTTGACGTCGCCGAAGAACCCACCCGGGTTTGAAATCTCGAGCCGGTCCGGGAAGTGACGCACGTAGATGGGCCCGCTCACACTATAGTCACGGTGGACGAACGCGTTCAGGAGCGCCTCGCGGCAGACTTCCTCCGGGAAGTCGGGGATCTCGAAGTGAAACAGCCCGAGCTTCAGGGTATAGATGCGGTTGTGTGGTTCGAGCGCCTGCGTGAATTGCTCGAGTATCGCGAGCAGAGGTCTGGCCGAGTCGACCCGCTTGTCGTACTCGGTGTCGCTCTTCATGTGCAGGTAGATGGCCTCGTGCCCGGGCAGTTGCTGTTTGAGCACGTCCTCCTTGCCAACGAGCAGGAGCCCGGCCACCGTCAGCCGCAGCACTCCCGACCCCCCACTCCCGACTCCCTCTGCCCTCACCAGCACTCCAAGCCGCTCCAGCAGCTCGTCGTTTGAGAACCCGAGCAGGGACGAAGCCGGCTCCTTGGCTGCGAGGATGCGACGGAGCCGCTCGACCTCCAGGCCGTCCACGCCTTCCGGCCCAAGATCGAGGATTCGTGCAGAGAAGTCGGGGTTGGGCTCGAGCATCGCCGTCATCTTAGCCCGGGTGGCTCCCCAGTCAAGCGTCTGCAGCCCGGCTGACTCCCGTTCCCCGCTAGACCACTTCTCCGGCCCGCTGTAGAATCTCCTCCGCTCAGACACGCATGCGCTACATAGGCAACATCTTCCGCCCGCCCTCTGAAGCCGATTCCCTGCTCCTGCAGGCGACCATCGGCTGTTCGCACAATCGCTGCACGTTCTGCGCGATGTATCGGGACAAGCAGTTCCGCGTGCGCGCGATTGAAGACGTACTGGAAGATATCGAGGCAGCGCGCGCGTACTACGGCCCCGAGGTCAGGCGTGTGTTCCTCTGCGACGGCAACGCACTCATCCTGCCGACGCCGCATTTGCTCAAGATCCTTGCCACCCTCGAGCAAACGTTCCCTGACCTGCAGCGCGTCGGAGTGTATGCCAACGCTCGCGACCTTGTCTCGAAGTCGGTCGCGGAGCTGCAGGAAATGGTGGCGCACCGGCTTGCCATTTTCTATCTCGGGCTCGAGTCCGGCTCGGATGAGATACTCAAGCAGATTGACAAGGAGGCTGCTGCCGACGAGATGATCGCCGCCGTCCGGCACGGTATGTCGGCCGGGATGAAGTCATCGGTCATCTTCCTGCTCGGACTGGGCGGCAGGAAACTCTGGCGCGAGAACGCTATCGAGTCAGCCCGGGCCGTATCGCAGATGAACCCGAACTACCTGTCAGCCCTGACCGTGACGGTGGTTCCCGGCACCCCGCTTGCCCGGCAGCTCAAGTCCGGGGAGTTCGAACTGCCCGAGCCGCACGAATTCGCGGCCGAGCTCAGACTGTTCCTCGAACAGGTTGACGTGAAGGCAACCGTCTTCCGCTCCAACCACGCCTCCAACTACGTACCGCTTGAGGGCCGCCTGCCAAAGGACAAAGAACGCATGGTCGCCGAACTGACCGAGGCAATCAAACACCACCGCTTCAAGCCTGAATACCTGCGCGGCCTCTAGCGACGGGCCAGGCATCCGACCACCAAGACACAAAGACACCAAGTGTGCGGACTGCTGGACACACGTCTGACGACGACCTAGAATCTGGGGTCTTCTCCTAACGAAAGGAAGTTTCTTGAGAACCGCCATCGTACTAGCTTTCCTTGCCGTAGCGTTGGCATGCCCGGCCCGCGCCGCGATCTGGCCTGTCGTGCCGCTTGATTCCGTCCACCCGCTCGGCAACAACTGGGGGAACTACCAGGACTACGGCGGCAGCCCGTACTTCCACAACGGCATCGACGTCATCACACCTGATGTCCAGGGACGCCGAGTTCACGCAGTCCGGCACGGATGGGTGAAGGGCTGGGGCACAATCCAGGCTGAACTCCACTACCGGCTCGCGATCTGCGACACCAACTCCGACTTCACCGAGCGGGCCGAGGGTTGGCTCTACGCCCACATCGACCCCTATCGCTGGCACCGCAGCCTCGGCGACGAAGTCCAGGAAGGCGACTCCATCGGCTACCTGGTAGCGTGGCCGATCGCCTCGACGTTCGACCACCTCCACTTCGCGCGCATCTCCGACACGGGCGCGACCTGGATGCGTTTCCCGGACGTTACCTGGTGGTTCATCCAGAATCCTCTCACCATCATCCAGCCCAACACCGATCTGCTCGCACCGGTAATCGAGAACGCTCGTACGAATCAGAAGTTCGCCTTCTGCCGAAACAACCGGAACAACCGCTACCTTGGCTATGACAGCTTGGTCGGTGAAGTCGACATCATCGCCAAGGTCTATGACAAGACCGGGTACACGACCGGACAGGACACCTGGGACAAGCTCGCCCCATTCCAGGTCGACTACTCCATCAAGCGGGAGGACGGACTGGTGGTGGTGCCCTGGACCATCGGCGTCCAGTTCTCGAACCGACTCGACGGCGCGCTCGTTCACGTCGTCTATAAGAACGACAATACCTGCAATACGCAGGGCGACTACGAGTACCGGGAGTACTACTATGTCGTCACCAACACCGACGCTGACTCGGTAATCGAGGCATCAGACACGAGCGGCATGTGGAACACCGGGCTCGTGGGCGATACAACCTACTGGGTATATGTACGCGCGAGCGACGTCTACGGCAATACGACGCTAGATTCGATGCAGGTCAGGACCCGCAACGGCGTGGCGGTCGCTGAGCCGCCGTTTGCGGTGCTGTCGCGGCCCCTGCGTGCGGTGCAGACTGCGGCCCGCAGCGGACTGATTAGCTTCGGCACCAGCGGTTCCGGGCTGGCCCGGCTGCGCGTACTTGACCCGTCCGGCCGCGTCGTGGCGAACCTGATGGATGGCAGGCTCAGCGCGGGAGAACACAGCTTCCCGTACACGCCGCCGGCCAACGGCGTGTACATCGTCAAGCTGACGCTCGCCGGCAGGGACGACTACAACACCAAGTTGGTGGTTCTCAGATAGAGGAAACCCGGCCCAGGCTGGCGGCGACCGATTCCGCAACCGTGATTCCGGTCGCCCAGGCGAAGTGCAGGTTGTACCCGCCGGTTTCGGCCCATACGTCAAGCACCTCTCCCGCGAAGTAGAGCCCGGAAAAGCGCCGCGCCGCCATCGTCTTCAGGTCAACCTCGTCCAAGCTCACACCACCACCGGTCACAGTTGCTCGCTCAATCGGCTCGGTGCCGACGATGGCGAACTCGGTCGAGCCAAGCTGACGGATGATACTCTCCTGCTCTGCCCGGCTCAGGTCGGTGAGGATGCGGCCAGACGGAACTCCGGCAAGCACGCAAAGCCGTGTTGCCAGTCGCCGGGCGACGAACGAACCGAGGAACGTACCAAGCTGCCTCTTGGGATGTCCGGCGCGGGCAGCTGCAAACTCCTCGGACAGCTTTGACTCGCTCCTGTCCGGCGCCCAGTTGATTCGCAGAACCACCTGCCTCTTCTCCGCCAGGGCTCGCGCCGCGTGCCCGCACAGATTGAGTACGCTCGAACCCGACACGTGGGCATGGGCAAAGATGAAGTGCCCGGTCGCAGTCCTGGGTTCATCCCCGGCGACAAGCAACGTCATCTCCACTCGAGGTTGGGTGACCCCGGCCAGTTCGCTCAGGTCGTCCTTTGTCCGCAAAGAAGCAAGTGCAGGAAACCACTCTACCGTCGCGAGGCCGAGGCCACGGCAGAGCGCCAGTCCATCACCGGTCGAACCGGTCCGAGGATAGCTCGCACCACCAGTCGCAACGCAGACGTTACGTGCGGCTACGATGCTGCCATCCACCAGCCGAACTCGCCAGCCCGGCTCAAGACCGGCTACCCGGCAACCGACTCTCACATTCCCGCCATGCTCCGCTATCTCCCTCAGAAGCGCATCCCTGATACCGGCCGCATCGGTCCCCTTCGGCCAGACGCACCCTTCGTCGTCGGTCCAAGCCTCGATTCCCAGGCTCGAGAAGAACTGAGTGATGCGCTGGTAGGGGAACCCACGCAGCAGCGGCATGATGAGCCGGACATCGCAGTCGAACCGGCCAGCCATCATCCTCGGCGATTCAGCATGGGTGAAGTTGCCCTTCCCGCCGCCGGTCACCATGAGCTTCTTGCCGCACCGGTCGGTGCGCTCCAGGACCGTCACCTTCATGCCCAGCCTGCCCGCCGCAACCGCGCAGGCCAGACCCGCGGCCCCGCCGCCGATGACCACCAGATCGGCAACCTCTTGCACTACATAGACCTAGCTACAATCTTGTGAAGCAGCACCGCGGACAAGGAGATTCAGCCGGACCCTTCTGAACCCCTACGCACCTAGACTGACTGAGAGCACGGCAGTTCGGTATCATGAACCGTTTCGGTCAACACATTGCCGCCACACTGGTCTGCCCGTGACTCTCTCTTTCTTGCTACTTCCAGAATCTCGCCCAATCCAAGTGGTCCTTGTAGGCTACGGCATCGACACCGAGTGGTAGGCCTGCCGTGTCAGCGTAGATAGTATCGCTCGTCCATCCCAGTCTCTTCCAGAATATCGGGCGTCCGCCGAGGTCCGGGTCAAGATAGACGAGGATCGAATCGAGCGGTGAGCAAGCTATGGCTGCAGATGGTACTGGCAGCCCCGTGATCGCGTGCCCGCTCATGTTGGCCGCACACACACCATGGGGGTTGTGGCCCGTTCCCACTCGAAACATGACCCACTTGCCGTCGAACGTCCAAGTGAAACTCGAGAATTCGGCATCGTCCACGCCCGCGGTCAGGTTGAGCGGGTTGCCGCCGTCGCTGTTCATCACGAACGCATCCTTCCGGGTCTCGAGATGGTGCGGGTCCCCCGATACGAGACACTTGCTCCTGCGGAAGTAGGCGAGCTTCGTACCATCCGGTGAGAACACCGGCGCCGAGTTCTCGATGCAGGTGAAACGACTGGAGTCGATGATGACGTAGTCACTGTCATGCGTCAGCTGGGACTGGTTGCCGGAGCCGTCCACCGTGAACAAGTGCCCGGTTCCGGCCGGGTAGCCCACGAATGCGACCAGATCGGATACCGGTGACGCGTCACAGCCATAGATGCCGTTGGCGACCCGGGCGAGCAACTGCGCTTGTCGACCGACTACCAGTGATTCCCTGTAGAGTTCGTGGTCCGCTATGTAGACAATCGACCGGGAGCCGGGGCCTAGCCTGGGAGATGACGGGTTCACATCCTGTATCGGGCTGATTGTTTGTTCCAGCTTGCCATCGGGTAGATAGGCATAGAAGGAATCGTCCAGCCCGTCGACGATCAGCCGGGATCGAAACCCGACCCAGACCTGCAGTTCGGGCGAGACGTACTCGCGGCTGCCGGAAATCGCCTTGCCCTGCAGTTTGTGCATGCTGGCCTCAGGCAACTGCCTCAAGTCCCACTCGAAGCCTGATACCGGACCCGGAAAAGTATCCGCGCCCGCGAGCACTCCATCAATCCACAGCTCCACGAAGTTGACGTTGCGGAAAGGCCTGCACGACACCAAGACCGTCTCCACTCCATCTGCGGCATATCGGCCCTCCACGACATCCCATGAGCCGCATTGGACACGGACTTCGACTTTCTCACCACAAGCGACGGGCAGGAGAAGCAACAGCAACGGGAGCAGGCGTTTCATGCCCACAACGTAGCCCCGCCTCGGCCGTTTGTCAATCCCGGCGGGGGATCGGTTCGGCACGGGTTCGTCTCGGAAATCAGTAGCGAAGGTCAGGACTCTCCGCGTCAGTCGTCGAGGCCCATCTGCATGCGCCAGCGTTTCTCCATCCGTTGCCGCAGCTTATGGTCTTTGATGCTGGGCAGCGCGCGTCGCGACCGATACAGAAGATCGTACTGCTGCCGGGCTGTGCTCGCGATGCTGTCGAGTGCGAGCCGGTCCCTGGCCGAATCCGGCTGCGGCAGGTAGTTCTGCCGGTTCAACTCCGCCTTCCAGCGAAGGGCCCGGCCCTCCAGCCATCGCATCTCCGGCACGAAGCTCTCCACGACCACCCTGAGGTGCCATTGTGCCGCACCGGTCTGAACCCAGCGGAAGAAGCGGTCCATCTCGCGCCGGCGCCGCCATTCGGCCCGGACATACAGGCCTACTTCCACGAGGTTCGCGGCAAGGGAAACCACCAGCAGAAGCGCGAGCCACTTCGGCTTCACCGCTTGCCCCCGGTTACCTCGGCCGCACTGGATTCGGCCCGGAGAATCGAGTCGAGCTCGGCCTCGGACATTCTCCTGTAGAACTCAAGCCGCTCCGGCTGGTAGAGCCGCCCGAACTCGCGCGTGTTCTCGTGCAGGAGCCGTTGCTGCTCCCGCGCCGCCCGGGCAATCCGGTCGAGGGCCGCGTTCACCTGCGCCGAATCCGGGCTCGGCTCAGTGGCCAGCATGCCAAGCTCCCTGGTCGCCGTGCGCAGGGAATCGAACCACGGCTTGCGGGTCTTTGTCAGGTCGGAGAAGAGCCGGTCGATCTGAGCCGGCGTGGTCCCGGGCTTGAACCACTTGCCGACATAGCTTCGGAAGTGACGATCGTCCCTGTACTTCTTCACGCCGTAGAATCCGATCGCCCCGGCGTTCACCGCGAGCGACAGGATCAGGACCGCGTAGAGCCACCGCTGTTTCACAGGCCTTGCTCCGCGACCCGGATTCCGTACGCCGCCAACTGCTGGTCCAGGCTCGGCTGGTTACCCATTATGCCACGGCCCAGCGCGACCCCGAGCCAGATTCCGACCGCGACCAGCACTACAGCCGCGACCCGGGCCAGTGCCGGGCTCGGGCCGGACCAGAGCTCGGCTCGCCGCTCACGGGCTCTGACCTCGGCCATTATCCTGGTCGCAAGCCCGTCCGTAGCTTCCGGAGCCGGCTCCCGGCGCAGCAACTCGGCGTCGGCTCGAAGCTGCTCCAGCAGCCTCCGGCAGCCCTCGCAGCCGGCCAGGTGCCCACGCACCTCTTCAGCCTCGCCTGCACTGAGTGCGCCATCGGCCAGGCTCACGAGCCGGAGTCTCACCTCGTCGCAGTTCATACTCATCACCTTCATAGACACGGCCGGGCCTCCCAGCTTTCGCCCGACATCATATCAGTCCCCGTTTTCTGAAATCCTCGAGCGTCTGCCGCACGCTCATGCGTGCCCGGTAGAGCAACATGTTAACGGAGGCCAGGGAACGGCCCATTACCGCGGCGATCTCTTCGTGGCTCATCTCATCGTAGATGGAAAGCACGAGCGCCGACCGTTGATCAGCAGGGAGCACCGCCAGCGCATGCGAAATGGACTCTGCCAAAGCCCGCCTACGGAACACCTCCTCCGGTTCATCCCGGCGCGCCGCGGGGATTTCGTCGCTTAGCGGGTCATTGGGCCTCCGCCGCGACAGCCGATTGATACAGAGGTTCGTGGCGATCCGGTACAGCCAGGTCTTGAAACTCGCCGCGCCCCGGAAGCGGCCCAGCCCATCCCACGCCTTCACAAAAGCCTCCTGTGTCATCTCCTCGGCTTCGGCCGCGTTACGGCACGTCCTATAGAGGTAGCAGTAGAGCCGGTATTGGTGCTCCCGAACCAGTGCGTCGAACGCAGCCAGGTCTCCGGCCTGTGCCTGCTCGACCAGCAGCCGGTCCTCGCTCTGGATCACATCACTGTAGACACGCAGCCCCGCCGCACCTCTCGCCGGGTCAGACCATTGCGCCGCGTTGTCGCTTCCGAACCCTGGAATCCGCGACCGCTCTTTCCCTCCGCAGCCCCGTACTCAGGTACCTGGCTTGTGATTTCTACTCTCCCCGCCCTTTGCGTCCTGATGCTTCTGTGGCGAGCTCCGCGTCCGCAACCCTGATTTCCGGTCTCTGGTTTCTGAATTCTCCTCTGTCCGATTCCTCTTGTTGCCTACTCGCCGACGACAGACACGACGAGTTTCCGGCTGCGCGGGCGGTTGTCGAAATCGAGCAGCACGATCTGCTGCCACGTTCCCAGCGCAACCTTGCCTTCGCGTACCGGGAAAGACTGCGATGCTCCGATCAGGGCGCTACGGAGATGGGCAAAGCCGTTGCCGTCGTCCCAGGTATCGTTGTGGCGGTAGTGCCCGTCCTCGGGCGCAAGCTTCTCCAACGCAGCCTTCAGATCACCGACCGCCCCCGGCTCGAACTCAATTGTCGTGATGCCGGCTGTTGACCCCGGGTTCGCGATGCATACGATCCCGCTCTTGATGCCTGACTTCTCGACGACAGCAATGACCTGGGGCGTGACGTCAATCACGTCGCAGAACCCCTGCGTCGAGACCTCAATCGTAATGCTGTGCACCATCGGTAGAAGCAAGGGTTCTTGGGTTCAGAGGTTCTGGATTCCTGGTCGCTCTTCCGCCGGAGCGGCAATCCTCGGCGCTCTTGACTATTTCCCGATGTCCGGAGGTCAGCAATTCCGGATTCCGGTATCCTAGTTCTGACTTCTGAATGCTCCGGTCAAAGGGAAAAGGGGTCACGCTTGGTCGCGAGTCTGGCTGCAATCTTGTAGATGACCGAGCCTTTGGCGAGTACGCTTCCATCGTGCCCCGGCGCGAAGAATACCAACCCCTCTTTCGATGTCAAGTAGCAGCCGTCGTCTCGAGCAGCGACGGCAACATGTCCGGTGCCAACTGAAGCAAGGACCGGTCGCGGCTGCGGCCCGCAGCCAAGAGCGGCTAGCGGCTGAGGTACGAAGCGGGGTCGCGCAGGAAGTCGGTGGCGAGAGTCACCAGCGCTTTGGTGCCCGTGGCCAGCACCGCCTCGTCCATGTCGAACCGGTCGGAGTGGTTCATCGCGGTGATGCCGCGCTCGGGGTTCGCGCCGCCGAGGAAAAGGAACATGCCGGGAACCTTGTCGAGGTAGCAGGCGAAGTCCTCGGCCCCGAGGTTGGGCTCCATGTCATCGTCCACGTCCGGGAAGCTCCTTTTCAGCACTTCCGAGGCCCGCTTGGTGAACGCCGGGTTGTTCACCAGCGGCGGATAGGCCGGCTCGGCGTCGAGAGTATAGGAAGGGACGGGGGACGAGGGGTGAGGGGTGAGCGATGAACCGAAAGAGAGCATCAGGCCGTCGAGGTTGGACTTGATTGCGCCCGCGATTGTCTCCGAGTCACGTAGATCGTACGCACGAAAGGTCCCGACGACCTCGGCCTCGGCCGGAGTCTGGTTGTGCTGCATCCCTGAGTGCACTTCGCCGAACCCCAACACGTATCTGGCGTTCGGATTCAACCGTTGACGGATGTCGGTCTGAATGGTGCTGATGAACCGGGCTGCAATCTGGATAGGGTCGATGTTCTCCTGCGGGCACATATGGTGTCCCGGCTTGCCCTTGATACTCACCTTGAATGTACGGCTGGAAGCCATGAACGGACCGGGCCTGAAACCGATTCGCGAAAGGGGCATGTTGCCGAAAATGTGAGCGGCGATGATGGCATCGACGCCATCAAGGCAACCGTCGGCAATCATGGAGACGGCGCCGCCGGGCGGTACCTCCTCGGCCGGCTGGAAGATGAGGCGGACATTGCCCGCCAGCTTGTCCCAGTGTTCCTGCAGCCAGCGAGCCGCACCTAGGAGCATCGCCATATGCCCGTCGTGCCCGCACGCGTGCATCACGCCGGCGTTCTGCGATCGGTACTCGCCGTTGAGTTCGGTCTCGGCCTCCTGGATACGGAGCGCGTCCATGTCGCTCCTGAGCGCAATCGTCCTGCCCGTGCCGTTGCCGCGGATGTCGGCAATCACGCCGGTCTCCCCTGCCCGCCGGTTTTCGATGCCGAGCCCATTCAGTACTTCCACGATTCTGTCCTGCGTCTTGCGCTCCTCGAAGCTCGGCTCCGGGTGCTGGTGGAACCAGCGCCTCAGGTTCTTGACCCCCGACACAAGACTATCGTCAAGCTCGATCATCGTTGGACCTCCACTCACTGATGTCGTGACTTCGGCCTGCGAAAAGGGAGACAGCCCCCGGCCGCGAGAACGCGACCGCAGTCAGGTACAGTCACCCATTTTCGGGCGTCGGCTTGGTACACGATCCGGATTGAGGGCAATTGGGTCATGTCCCCGCCGGCTGGCACTTCGGGCAGAAATAGCACGCTCCGCCGAGAAAGGCAATCTTCTGTATCTTGGCGCCGCAAGCTGGACAGGGCTTGCCCGCCGTCTTCACCGACATGATGCGCTCGTATCCGCCCGGCTTGCCGAAGAGGTCGAGTTCGTCACTCCGGCCGCCCCGGGCCGCGACCTCGCGCACCGTCTTGATAATCGCCTCGTGCAGATTCCGGCGCTGGACCGGCGAAAGGTCGGATATTGGTCGGCGTGGGTGCAGACGGGCGCGGAACATGATATCCTGCACAACCGAGTTACCCAGGCCGGCGACTAACTGGTCCTGCGTCAATAGCCCCTTCACGCTTCGCTTCTCCCCTGCGAGCAGTTCATCCACCAACCCGGAGAAGTACCGGAACGTGAACTCCTTGTCCACCGGAGTCGGCCGCATCCCTTTGATGTACTTCCGCTCCTGCTCTCTGCCCTTCTCGAACAGCTCCATCGCGCCCCACATCTGGGTTGTCACCGACAGGGCCGACTTGTCTTCGAACTCGATGAACAGGTGGTACTTCTGCGGCAGGTCGCTGCCCGGTTGGTGGTACAGCAATCGGCCACCGCACTCGCCAAGCACGAGCACGTAGCCCGGCTCAAACGGAATGAACATCCAGCGTCCCTTGGCAACGGCGGCCCCTACCTTCCTACTCCTGGTCAGGCGCTCGAACTCGGCCGGCTTGCGGTTGTACCAGACGAACTTGTGCGGCGAGTTGCCCAGCCGGCCGCGCTCGATGGTCTTGCCGCGCACGGTGTCGTTCATCTGCCGGACGAGCGTGGCGCACTCGGGTAGCTCGAACATGTTTCTACTTCGAGCTGCCCCGCTTTGCGGTCCAGGCGGGCAGCCGGTCGTCGCAGCGGACGTCCTCGGCCGTGTACGCCTGTTGGCCGAACAGCTTGCGCCAGCCGTCAACCAGCTTGTGCCGCACGGCCGGGTCATCCGACCGCGCCGCACACGCATCGCTGTTGTACCCGCAGTAGCCAATCATCTTCTCCGTGTCTGCCTCCTGCCCTGATTCCTAATCAGATGGCCACGAAACCACCGAGACGGATGAAACGGGCCCGGACTCCTCTTCGCGTCTTTCGTGCTTTCGTGGCTTCGCTCTCTACTCCGTGTTCCGGTCCTACTTTGCCCGGGCACCGAGCTTCGCCCGCAGCTTCTCAAGGCGCGGCTGCGCGTCCTTGAACACAGTTATCTTCCAGATGTCCTGCAGCCGCTCGCACGGGAACTTGTCGCAGTGCGCGCAGTTCTCAACTCCCGTCTCCATCGCGCAACAGCGCACCGGACAGGTCAGACAGTGCTGTACGCATCGTGCATCAATCGTTGTGCATCCATCACAAATGATGTAACCCTCAGGCTTCGAGTTCATCCGGCTCTTGAGCAGCCATTGGAAGAACCGCTTCATATGCAGCTTCTCCCCCAGCCGCGGGAACCGATAGGCCGGGCACTTTGCGCAGTCTATGCCACAGTAGGCAATTGCCTTTCTAGCCATCTCCAAAGCATCGGCGCGGGCCGCCGCAAGTCAAGTCAGTCGCAGATGGGGAGCAACCGCAGATTGTTGCCGACGGCCCGGGCGGCTCAGGGCCGGCCCGGCTGTGCCAGCTTGCGGCATATAAACGCGGCGCCGAGGGCCTCCACGAAGCTGAATGGAACCGCAATCGGGAGGATTCCGAGAGGCAGGACCGAGAGGTTCCCGATGACGACCCACATCATCACGAAGCCCATTACCCAGGCGATGAGCGCAGTCTGCCACAGACTGAACCGCCGCGAGATGGCAAAGGTCGTTCCCGCCATCAAGAACGACCAGACCATCCACATCATTCCGTTCACCGGCTTGGACGGAAACTCGAGGTCCATCCCCCGGTAATGGTTCTGCCACCACGATACCAGCACCAACTGGTTCCGCACGAACTCGCAAAGCCCGACCCAGATCCCCGCCACCACGACGGGCAGAACTGTCTTGCCCATCCCCGACTTCGCTGCGCTCACTTTCTTCTCCTGTTGTTTCGGGTGCTTGCTGCGTTGCTGAGCAGGCACGCTGCCCGGCAGCGTTCTCGGGCGATTGTAGGCAACCGCAAAGAACGGGTCAAGGAAGGCTCGCAACGGCCGGAGCCGCCAAACCTGTGGTCACGGACGCAACTTGACCGGCGATGATTGCGTCCTATGCTCTGCTGAGTCACAAAGATGAAGAGGAGGTCGTGTGTTTGACCGATTGGATAAAATGCTCGGACTCGTTCGGGCCGACTATGCGGACCTACGCTACGAACTGGCGCGCGCGACCAGCATCGATTTCAGCGGCCGCGAACTCACCGGGCTCTCGGCCAGTTCGACTGACGGATTTGTCTGGCGCGTGCTCAAGAACGGCGGCTGGTCCCAGGTCTCCTTCACCAAGCCCGAGGACGCGGAGCGGGCTGCCCGCTCGGCCGTGGAGAACGCGGATCTGCTGGCGCGCGGCGGGGCCCGGCCGGTCCGGCTTGCCCCGGTACCGCCGGCCAGAGATGAGGTCCATCCCGGGCTGAACGAGGACCCGCGCACGGTTCCGGCTGAGGAGAAACTGGACCTGCTGCGCAAGTACAACGATATTGCGCTCGACAATTCCAGAGTGGCGACAACTCAGGCAGCCTATTGGGACCTGACGCGCGACAAGTACTTTGTGTCGACCGAGGGAGCTCGGCTGCGCGAGGAATTGATTACGACTCGCATATTGGGTTCGATTGTGACCAAGGAGGGCAGCCTGACCCAGACGGTGCGATTCGGTTTCGGCGGCAGTGACGGGCTTGCCCGGCTGCGCGGACGCGAGGCCGAGATGGCTGACCGGGTCAGAATCTGCGTAGACCTGCTGAAGGCGGAATCGGTCAAAGCCGGGGAGTACCGTGCCGTGCTCGACCAGTCACTCGCCGGTGTTTTCACCCACGAGGCCTTCGGCCACTTCTCGGAAGCCGACATCATCGAAGATTCGCCGACCATGCGGGAGAAGATGCGCATCGGGGCGCAGCTCGGTAGCGCCGTACTCTCGATAACCGACGACCCGACCCGGCCCGGACAACTCGGGTTCTACCGCTATGACGACGAGGGCGTGGCGGTGCGTCCGGTGGCACTGATGAAGGACGGCGTGCTCAGCGGCCGCCTCCACTCGCGCCGGACCGCCACTGAGTTCGGCGAGCCGGTCAGCGGCCATTGCGTGGCTGAGGACTACCGCTACGAGCCCATCATCCGCATGGGCTGCATCTACATCGAACCGCGCGATCAGACCAGAGACGGCCTCCTCGCCAGGCTCGGTGATGGGCTGTACCTGTGTAACCACATGGGCGGCCAGACCACCGGCGAGAACTTCACGTTCGGCGCCCAGTTCGGGTTCGAGGTGAAGAACGGCAAGCCGGGCCGGATGCTCCGCGACATCAACATCTCCGGCAACCTGTACGCGACTCTGAAGAACATCAGCGCGGTAGGCAATGACCTTACCCTGCGCGAAGTGGGCGGCTGCGGCAAGGGCCAGACCAACCCCCGCTCCTGCAACGGTGCGCCCCACGTGCTGGTCGAGAGTCTCGTGGTAGGAGGCAGATAATGGAACGCCTGCTGGATATCGCCCGCAAGCACGCCGATGCCGTAACCGTGTACCAGGTTGACGGAACCCAGGACGGCGTCGGGTTCGAAAACGGCCGGTTGAAGAACGCGGACAGCGCGATGAGTTCGGGAACGGCCCTCACCATCATCAAGGACGGCAGACAGGGCTTCGCCTACACCCGCAATCTCATCGACCGCGAAGGCCTCGTGCGGGATGCTCTCGCGGCGCTCGCTGGCGGAGTCGAGGCCCCGGGTGAGCTGCCGCAGCCGGTCAAGCTGCCGCAACTCGACACGACGGCGGAACAGGTCGGCGGCAATGCTCTTCTGGCCGAAGAGTGCCGCCGCATGACCGACTACCTGTCGAACCGCGTGAAGGGACAGGTCAACGTCGGGGCCAGCCGAAGCGAGGACGAAGTCCGCCTGCTCACCAGCAGCGGCGTGGACGCGCGGTCGCGTTCGACCCAGTATTTCGCGATGGCCGGCGTGCTCTACCCCGGCACCTACTCAGGCATCAACCGTGTGTTCGAGGCCAAGAGGCTGACGCCTTTCCCTGACGCCGACCTCAAGTTCATTGCCGACACCTACAACGTTTCGCTGAATGAGGCGAAAGGGGTACCGGGCCGCAGCCGGGTCTTGTTCCTGCCGGGCGCGGTCTATGCGCTCGCGTGGCGACTGACCGCCGCGACCAATGCCAGGGCAGTCTACCAGAAGGTGTCGCCGCTGGTCGGCCGGATCGGAGAGAAGATACTGAGCGACAAGCTGACGCTCGCGGACGAACCACTGAACGACCGTCTGCCGGGCGCGCGTGCTTTCGACGACGAAGGAACTCCCTGCCGCGACTCCCGCCTGTTCGAACGCGGCGTGCTCGAAGGCTTCTACAATGACCGGTTCTATGCCCGCAAGACCGGAACCCGGCCCACCGGGCATGGCTACCGTGACACGGTAACCTCGCGGCCTATGCCGTCGCTCCGCCATCTGACGATCGCTCCGGGCGACCGGTCTCTGGACGGCCTGCTCAAGTTGATGGGCCGCGGCGTCGTCGTGGCGGGAGTGATGGGCGCGCACTCGGGCAACATCCTGCACGGCGACTACTCGGTCGGACTCGCGCCCGGGCTCTGGGTGGAGAACGGCGAGATTGTCGGCGTGGTCAAAGACGCGATGGTCGCGGGGAATGTCTACGAGGATCTGACAAACATCATCGCTGTCGGCGACACCGTGTACCCCGGGCCTATGGGCCGTTTTCCCGCTCTGCTCCTCGACAACATCAGCTTCTCGGCCCGAGCTTAGACGGAGTTCGTGAGAGAAACGAGGGGCGGCCTGCGCCGCCCCTCGCGCCGTCGAAACTCTGAGCGCGTCCTCAGTATAGCGGTTCGATGTAGGCGTCCGGATCCAGCGGAAGCTGCTTGACCTTTTCCGCCTGCTGACTCGGCCCGGTGATGTCCGCCGACTCCATGACTACCGTGCGCGAAGTTGCCACCATGATGTACTCGATCTCGCGCAACGTTACCCGCCTGCCGGCCTGGGACACGATCCCAGTTGGGGACAATTGGGTCATGTCCCCGCCGGCCAGCGCCTTCCGCCGCTTCGGAATTCCCTTTCTCGCGTCGGTCAGCACCCACTCTCGCGGCAGGAGTTCCGGCAGGGCCGGCACCTCGGCCATGCGTGTCAGCCGGTTCATCTCCCGGCCGATCTCCTTGACCTCCTTGCCGGCCTGAACCAGCGCTCGGACCTTGGTCAGGGTGAAGTCGCTCTGGAACAGGTAGCAGACCTGCCGAGCCAGGCGGGGTTGCCGGACCCAGATGGCTTCCTCGACGCCTGAGCCGTCGCTCTTGATGAACGCCTGCACGTACTCCCGGTAGTCGACGGCGACACCGAGCTCGTCGCCGCTCTGGGCGTCGGCTTGGATCGCCTTGTCCGGCGCCATGACTCCGCACCCGGGAACCCTGGCCGGCGCGCGAGTCTTGACGAGCACCTTGACGCCACGGTCTGCTGCCGCCACCAGCTCGCTGCGGAGTTCTTCCAGGGGCCGCGCGTCGACGTTGAGCAGGACAACGTCTTTCGCTCCGCGCAGCAGGTTCCGGCAGCGTTCGTAGACCTGCGCGATGCTGTCCAGCTCGAAGATGCCGCCGTGCGCGGGCTGGGCCGCCATGTCCTCCATCTCGCGCTCAATCCGTGCCTGGAGGTCTTCGAGGTCGCGCCTCCGCGCATCCATGTATTCACTGATCGACAGCCCTACGAACGTCGTCGGCCGCGCGGTCTCGTTCGCCACGACAGCGCCCTTGGCCCGCAGCGAGTCCAGCGCCTTGTAGGTGCTGCCTACCAGCTTTCCGATCTGCTGGGCCACCTGGTACCCGGATGCGTTGGGCTGCTCCAGCAGTGCCAGGTAGACGTCTACCTCCAGCCCGCTGAAACCAATGCTGCTGAGCAGCGGCCGCATCCGCTCTTTCATGGCGAAGAACGTCCCTTGTCGCCTGGTCCTTCGTCCCCTACCGCTGGACGCGCGATTCCCCTCACCCCGACCCTCTCCCCATACGCGGGGCGAGGGGGAATCTCCTCTCCCCTTGATGGGGAGAGGAAGAAGGTGAGGGGTGCATTCGTCATCGGTCATTCCCCTCGGGCTGTGACGCTTCAGACGAGGGACGGTGGACGAGACTACGAAGAACCTCGATTCCCTTCTCGAGGATCTCGTCCCGGCCGGCGCGAACTCCCTCGACAGTCGGCGCGGCCTGAACGTCAGGTATGATGCCGACATTCTGGAACCGGCTGCCATCTCCGAACTTCACCCGCATGCCGGTGAACCAGAGGCGCCCGCCGCCCGGCAGGCTAATCCAGGTTCGGTTGCCGTTGCAGCCCGCGGTCGTTCCACCCACGAACGTCCCTCGCCCGGCGTTCTTGAGATAGATGCAGACGTCTTCGGCGCTGCCGATGGTCTTCTCGTTGACAAGGACCACGACCGGTCCGCCATAGTGCGCCTTCGCATCCGGCTGGACATCATACTGACCGGTGCTTACGACCTGTTCCTGGCTATCAAAGCCGGACACGACGCGTATCTCGTAGATCGCCGACTTCACCGGCCGGTCACTCAGCCTTGAAGCTAGCGCGAGCTGCATAGTGAATCCCGGATGCCGCCGGATGTCGACGATCAGACCATTTGTTCCGCGCAGCGCCTCGAACGCGCGCTCGAACTCCCGCAGGCTTGCCAGCCGGCCGAGGTCCATGTAGCCGACGTTCTCTTCCAGAACCCGGTACCCGCTCGACTCACCTCTGCGTGCCGAATAGGCAATCCGCGCCTCGCGGGTTAAGGTACGCTTCAGACAGAGCGACAAGCAAGGGATCGAGGGATCAAGGGATCGAGGAATCGAGGGGCCGGAGTCCGATACCGGAGCCTCGCCTGACTCTATCCCTTTGTCCCTTTGTCCCTTCACTCCCTTCCGTCTGATCACCAGCTTCACTTCGCTACCGGCCTGTCCAAGGACCAGCATTTCGCACATCCGCTGATAGAACGCGCCCTCGGTGGAGTACGAAACCTGCAGCCGGTGCTCAGTAACCAGTTCCTGCACCGTCTTCCCGTCGAATTCAACCACTTCGTCGCCGACCTGCAGAGAAGGGACCGAGGGATCAAGGGATCGAGGGATCAAGTGATCCGGGCCTGAATCCGAAGCCCCAATCTGTGCAATCTGCGAAATCTGTGGATGCTCCATCACATCCGTGACAATGATCTTGCCTTCGACCCAGGCGAAGAACACCGGCAGCGACTGCGATTCGGGCAGGTTCGGGAAGAAGTAGAAGACGTTGTTGTCGTGCAGATGAGCGGTCAGCATCCGGAGCGTGCGCGCGTACGCAAGCAGGCTCTCGGCTTCCTCGACCTTGGGAATCCACTCCGCCAGGCAGGCACTCCAGTCCATGTCGCACAGCTCGACGTGCGGGTCAAGATAGCGTATCACGCTCCAGACTTTGAACAGGCCCAGTAACCGCTCCTCACGAGACGGAGTCCTGCCGGTCTCTTGCAGCGGCGCCGGCAGCCTCAGATCCACCAGCACGGCGGGCGACTCTCGACTCTCGACTCTCGACTTTCTGCCGCCAACGCTCGCTCCGCAACCGCAGCAAGTTGGTCTGGAGCAATCGGTCCATCCGTGACAATGTCGGGACGGAATCCGGCCTGCCCACTGTGCCCGACCAGCAGATCCGTGCTGAGCTGCACGGCGACGCCCTCAGGGAATGCCAATCGGAACGGCGGCTCTCCCAGTGGCGGGCCGCTCGGTTCGAACACTACTGCAACCCCCGGCTGAGACTGCAGCGCGTCGAGCGCCCGGTAGTATCTGGATGCGAACGGCCGATTGACCAACAAGACGGTCGGCGTGTCAATTGGCTTCAGCTTTGAAAAGTCTGTGCCGGGAGACAGGGCAGCCACGAACCACTCGGCCTGCTGTATCGGACGCAACCCGGTCCCGGCACTCACTTCCCACTTCTGCTGGTATGCGCTGTGGCTGTTGTCCTCATTCCAGCCCAGATGGACTCGTCTCATCACCGGGCTCATCTGCAGCCGCCCGCGGACGAAGAACTGAAGCACCGGGTCGATCACGCGGTAGCCGAGCGCGACCGGCCAACGCAGGTCCACGATGAGCGTCTTGACATCTCCCAGGCCCTCGACCGTGGCCTGGAAGTCAGCAAGGAACTCGGATCCCCGCGCCGTCGGCGGCGGAACCCGCACGTAGCCAACCGAGTCCGCAATCCGCTTCGCTTCGAGGCGCCCGTCTTTCACTCTATCCCTTGATCCCTCTATCGCTCTATCCCTTCTCGCTTCCGCAAACGTCAGCGGATCATCCAGCCCCTGCAGTAACTCCTCGTTGATAGCTGCGGCCAAGTCCTCAGGCGTTTGCGCAGCCTCGACGCGGGGAATGGCCCGGACCAAGGCCTGATGCCAGTCTAACTCAGCTCCCTCACCCTCTCTCCCTCTCCCACCGGGAGAGGGACGGTTCTCTTCGCTCTGTTCCCCTCTCCCTCTGGGAGAGGGTTGGGGTGAGGGCGCAACAACCGCAGGATGGAACAGATAGACCTTGCCCCACAGTTCGGCTAGCGCCTCAAGGCGCTTGAGCCGAACTGAGGATTCTGGGGTCCTGGGGCTCACGGGTTCAAGTGTCGTGGCAAAGCCATGTTGCGGTCAGGGCCGGGGCACAGACCCTTCCATGCCTGAACCTGAACCTTGGCCTCTGCCTCTACCTTTGCCTGTCTACTGTTGTTCTCTTCTGCGAGTAACATGGAGATGCGACTATCATAGCGCACCGGCCTGGAATCGGCAAGCTAGGCAGAAAGCCCTAGAGCCGACGCTAGAGCCACGCGCTGTCAGACAGGGGCCGTTGAAGCCAAGGCACGAAGGACACGAAGCGAATCGGTGTAGAACGACAGGAATCCGCTTCACTCCGTTTTCGTGCCTTCGTGGCCATCCAGATCGGAATCAGGAAGGAGCGGGCGGGGCGATGGAACCCCGCCCGCTCTCAGGGCCTGAGTCGAGCAGGGTTACTCGATGACGACCTTTCGGGTCAGGTTGCCGGCGTCGCTCTCCAGCTTCACGATGTAGACGCCACGGGCAAGACGGCTTGCGTCCACAGTCGCGGCGTAGCGGCCCGGCTCACACCAGCCGTCCCGCAGCACCGCGGCACAGCGGCCCGTGACATCGAAGAGTCTGAGTCGCGTGTCGCCGGCCTTGGGTAGCGCGTAGCTCACCCGCGCCCGGCTGTTCGTTACACTCGAGCTCACCACCAGCGAGAACTGGATTGGCGTCGGCACCGATGCTGCCTCCATCGGACCAGTGAAGTTCGAGAGCCGGCCATAGGACCAGAACTCGAGGCAGTTGCCCTTGGTGGCAAACAAGTACCGCGAGTTGCGGCAGTAGACGAGCGCGCCGCCGTCCTGCACCCGGGTTTTGCGTGGTCCGAGCGTCACGTCCGGGCCCTGCGCCCAAGTCCCCGCGTTGCAGTTGTAGACCCAGAACTCCTGGCTGTTGCTGCCCTTGATGCAGTAGACGTTGCGCAGGTGGTAGCAGATGGCCGCGCCACCCTTGGCCTTCTTGTTCTTAGGACCCAAGGGCAGGTCTTGCTTTGCCAGCCACGTGCCGGTGGAGACGACGTAGGCGTAGAACTCACTGTGCTCACCCTTGAGCGCGTATAATGTATCAACGCCGTTGGAGGTCACGCAGGAGCCCTCAGCCCATTTCTTGTTCTTGTCACCCGGGGCGTCGGCGCAGGCCCACCAGTAGTCGTAATCGACGTCATACGCGTAGAACTCAAAGGTCTCAGACGCCTTGAGTAGGTAGACGTTGCAGTGCGGACCGTATTGGACCCCGGTCGCGCCCGCGCCGTTGCTCACGCCCTTAGTACCGGGCACATCTGCCTTCTGGGTCCAGCGGGACCCCGACGTGGCAACCGGGTCGTACTCCCAGAACTCAGGAGAGTTCCCGCCCTTGGTGGCGTAGAACTTACCGCCCACCTGAGCAAGAGTGCCGCCCTCTTTCACGTTGCGCGGGGTGTTGTCGCGGCCCTTCTCAGGTATTGGGTCGAGCGTGGACCAGATCCTTGTTGCCGGGTCGTACCGATAGAACTCGCGGGTGTTGTTGCCCTTGAGCAGGTACACAAACAACCCCATCGGGTCGGTCGCCATGGCCGCGCCGTGCTGGACTACGCGGTTCTGCGGCCCTGCGGGTACATCAGGCCAGGCGGTCCAGAACGGCGGCTCCTGCTGCTTGCCCTCGACGGCGAAGTCGCTCGCGGCCATGTCGTTCTGCGCGTAGACGTCGCCCACAAGGGCGGTCCATGACTTGGCGTAGTACCGGCCATCTTGGTGCCTGGGCACCAGCCAGTCCGGGAACGAAACGTCGCGGCTCTCGTCGGTGGCAAGGTTCGTGACCGTGGCAGACCCGCGGTACACGACCGCACTGGTCGCCGCCTCATCCCGGATCTCAAACCAGACGTCGAAGCTGGGTGCCGGTTTCCCGTAGTTGTACACGGTCGCCTTGGGCGTTTCGGTCAGGGTGTCGATGACCCCGCTCGGTTCGATGATCTTGGTCACGCCGACGTCATACGACATGCCTGCCTCGGGAAAGTACATCACGGTCGCTGCGTCGTAGCCCTGCCCGACAACCGTGGCCTGGCCGGTTACGCACACGCGGCCGCCCGGCCCGGTGGCCACCGACCACGCCTGGTCGTCCATGCCCGCCGGTCCGTCGTATCGGGCAGAACCCAGCAGGTCTCCGCCGGAAGTGTAGCCCGCGGTCGCGTAGTCATTGTAGCCGCCGGTTCCCTTGCTGTAGCCGGTCACATAGACATTGGCGTTTCCCGCCAGGGCGATTGCGGTCGGATAGTCATCTGAGCCGCCGTCGTAGAAACGCTCCCACAAAACGTCGCCAGCAGTGCTATACTTGACCGTCGCGAAGTCATAGGAACCCAGGCGGCATGCGGAACCAATCACGTACAGGTTGCCCGCGGCGTCCGTCATCACTGCCTTGATGCTGACGGACGGGGTCTGTGTCCAGCAGACCGTACCTTCCGCATCGTACTTCATCACAGAAGTGCTGCTGAACACATAGGAGTTGCCCGAAGGGTCAGCCGCTATGCCGAGCAGCGTGACGTTATCGAGGGTGCGGGCCCATGCCTCGCCGGGCCCACCTGAGAACTTGACCGTAGCGGCATGATATCCGTAATCGTCGTAGTAGTTCCCGCAGACGAGGACACGGCCGGAGCCGTCAACGGCCAGGCCGGTTCCCTGCAGTTCGACGCCGTGAGACCCCTCTACGGCCAGCCACAACCCACTCCACTGCTCTTCTCCGGCGCTGTTGTACTTGACCGCGGCCAGATAGGCCTTGTCCGTGGCGTAGTCGTAGAGTGTACCCCCGACATAGACGTTGCCCGAGGCATCCAGCGCGATACCGCAGGCATAGTTATGGGGCATGTACCCACCCGGGCCGTCGTAATAGCGCACCCAGAGTTGGTCGCCGGTCGGGCTGTATTTGACGGCCACGAGGTGCGATCCGTAGTCGCTACCCGCCACGTATGCATTCCCCGCAGCATCAATGGCAATCGCAACTGCCTCCCCCGGGAACGGGCATACCGATTCCTCGGCGCCACTTCGGCTGTACTTGATAATCAGGGAGCCATTGACAAGGACATATGCGTTGCCCGTGCCATCGAACGCGACCTTCTTACCCACGTCGGTGCCGGCCAGCGGGTAGTTGTATCTGACGATCCAGTCTAGGTCGCCGGTCGAGCTGTACTTGGTGGTGACGCGGGAGCCGCTATTGCGGCCTGTCGCGACCACGTCACCGGAGGGATCAATAGCTATCATCCTGGCACCAATCGTGGGGTCAATGCCCCAGTCGCTGCCCACCCTCTTCCAGAGCTCGACGCCATCGTGACCGTACTTGACATATGCGAGATACCACCTGTCGTAGTCGCCGGCGATGGCGTACCCCGCGACGTAGACATTGCCGGATGCATCAAGCGCAATGTCGAAGGGCTTGTCTTGAGCGGAATACTCGTAACTACCGAAATAGCTCCGGACGACCCACTGCTGCTCGCCACTGGAGTTGTACTTGACAGTCGTGACCTGCGTCCCGCACCACTGATACTCGGACCCGGTCACGTAAACGTCACCATCACTGCCGACCGCAATCGCCTCCGCTAGCGCCCCTCCGCTGCCGTGGGACACGTCCCAGACTTTGTCTCCGTCAGGCTCATATTTGATGGTCAGGTACTTGCCATCTGTGCGGTACCCGGTGACGACGAAGTTGCCAGCTCCGTCCGGCGCGACGTCCCGGGCGACCGCGGCCGCGCCTGCTGGATCGTATGTCGCTGAGCCCAGTATCGCGCCATCCGCGTCGTAAACGACGGTCGCGTACCCGGTTCCCGTGTATCCGGTCACACAGATGTTGCCCGACGCGTCCACCGCGATGGCGGTAGCGGTGTCGCGGCTATTGGCCCCTGGCCCGTCATAGAGCACATCCCAGAGCTCGGTTCCGCCGGGGCTGTACTTGACCGTGGCATAGTCCAGACTTCCGTCCGGTCCCTTGCCGCTGCCGGTGACAAGCACGTTGCCGTCCGGGTCGAGTTCAAGCCCGGCAGCATCCATTGTGGCGTTCTCCGCGGTCTTGTACTTGGCCACCCAAAGCTCTGCGCCTGCCATGCTGTACTTCACGGTAGCGTATTCGTAGCCGGTCGGGGTGTAGCTCCTCCCGAAGACGTAGACACCAGAGGCATCCACCGCAATGTCCCGGGCGCGGTCAGGCCCGCGGCCGGCGCCGCGATAGATGGCGGTCCAGAGCATCTTCCCGTCCGGGTCGTACTTGATGGTTACGTAGTCGGCCTGAGCCCCGACACCACAGTCGCTCGTCCCCGCGACATAGATGTTCCCATCTGCGTCCAGCGCAACCGCCTGCGCGCTGTCAACGCCACCGCCGCCCGAAGTGTAGTACGTTGCGGCCCATTGCTGCGAGAGCTGGGCCGTCAGGATTGCCGGAACCATGACTCCGGCGATGAGTATGATGAGTTTCCTCACGACGTTGCTCCTTCTATCTTGCTTGTGGTCCCTGATTCCGAAACCGATGGCCACGAAGACCGGAAAGGGTTAGCCACGGATAAACACTGATGCTCGGGCCGATTCCCAAGTCCAAATCGGTGTCCATCTGTGAGTGCTATAGGATTTGGTGGTGTGGCGAGCGTATTTGTTGACAAAAAGCTGTCTCGCCTTCGAATGGTAGTGAGTTATAGTCCGTTAAGACCTACCACCGAGAGGAGACAGCTATGAACACCAA